>JASJAN010000022.1 GCA_030066985.1 Desulfobacterales bacterium | reverse complement strand
TATTTGTCGGGAAACCCGACCGCAGGTGATGATGCTGTCGATGTTCGCTGGGTCTCTGCCGATGAGATCAAAACGCTAGCGGTGAATGCTACAACATTGAGACTGTTGCAAAACAAATTTCATTTTGGCATTTAGCTGTTGAAGTCAAAATTGCTCGTACCAAAATGGCAATCCTAGTTGGAAAAATAACACCATGAAATGAAACGTTGCGTCTTTGCGGCTTTGCGTGAGGTCTTCAGGGGTTATCGATCTTCAGCTCAATTTCCACCCGCCGGTTTGTCTGGCGACCCTTTTCGGTATCATTGCTGGCAATTGGATTTTTGGGCCCCAGCCCAAGCGCTTCAATTTTGAGCGGATCAACTCCTTTGCCCACCAGATATCCTTTGACCATATTGGCCCTGAACTGGGATACACTTACGTTATAGCTATAGGCACCGGATGAATCCGTATATCCGCTGATGTTGATGCGGGTATCCGGATTGTTGACCATGAAGCCGGCAATGCGGTCAAGCATCTCATAAGCTTGATCCGGCAGATCATTGGAGTTGTGTTTGAAATAGATAACAATTTTGCGATCCGGAAACGGTGTCACCTTTGGTACGGTAGTGACTTCTGCTGTTTGATCCTCAGTTTTGGATTGTTTCGGCGGTTCGATCTTTTTGTCTTCTATAACCTGCTCATCGAATCGCTTAACTTCCGGCAGTTCTTTGGTGCCAGCATCTTCTTTGACCACACCCGGAACGAAGGACTCTTTGGCTTTTAAAGTTGGAGATTCATAGGATTGGGGGGCAATTTCCTCCATTCTCCAACGGGGTTCATCTTTAGATTGCAGCGTGAAAAAAAAGTATCCGGTCGCCACCAGTAGCAAAATAATGGCTGCGAAGTACCCGATACGCTTACCCGTGGGTTGGTTTTGAAGTTCTTTAATCGGATTTTCTTCTCTGGGTTCAAAAAATTCCGGTTCTTTATCGTTGCGGTTTTTTTGTTCGATGGGAATCTTAAGTTCTTTTTCACACTCTTTGATGACGCCTGCGTCGATCATTTTTTTGCCGCCTGAATAACCGGTCAGCAGAGCATGATCGCAAATGATATTAATCAGTCGTGGATAGCCGTGAGAAAAAGCATACACTCTGTGCACAGCGTCTGGTTTGAATAGTTCTCGGTCACAACCGGCAACTTTGAGACGATGGTTGATATACTGACGGGTTTCTGTTTCGGTCAGGGGGTCAATATGGTAACTCACCGTTATTCTCTGTCTAACGGCCTTGTGACGCTCTTCATTGAGAATTTTGTTGAATTCGCTTTGTCCGACGAAGAAGATGTTTATCAACTTGCGGTTGTCCATCTCGATGTTGGATAAAAGACGAATTTGTTCGATGAGTTCATGGTTTAGGCGCTGGGACTCATCAATGATCAGTAAAACTTTTTTGTCGGCAGAAGAAGCGTTGTAAAGAAAATGCTTCAAGTGAATGAGAAAAGCGCCTTTGCTATCAAAGCGGCGGTTCATTTTAAATTCTTCAGAGAGAAAATTAAAAAAATCGATGCTACTCAGACCCGGATCAGGGATGGCAGCCACGATAGCGGAGACATTAATTAATTTCATTAAACCGTGAATCAGTACCGTTTTACCGGTTCCAACATCTCCGGTTAGCAGCAAAAAGCCTTTATTCTCTAATATACCGTATTTAAGCGTCGCCAGGGCTTCCTTATGTTTCTCGCCGAGCCACAGGAATTTGGGATCTGTTGTTATTTGAAACGGCTTAATTTTTAGGTTGTAAAATGATTGGTACATAACGAATCTGTATCTGTCGACCGTTTAATTTCTGAGTGAATGACTCATCTGTAACGGAAATGCGCTGATACGCGAACAAAAACGGCTAGCGTTTGATCAACCCCCTGCTATAATAGAAATAGATGGCTATCCAGAGAACGAAAAAGAGGATGATATAGGCTGTCCTTTGGCGCACGAGTTTCTTGCGTCTTTTGTCGATCAGATTTACTGAATTCTTCAGTTCTCTTTCGACGATTTCCAGCTCGTTCATCAAGGCGTCCATATTGGCTGTCTCAGAAAACGTAACAAGACGTTTTGATTTAATTTCAAAATCCCGCACATTGTAAGCATCAAACAGGATTTTTTGTTTTTCGGTTAAATAAGAGACTTCATGAATTTCTTTTGCTAGTTCGGCACAATAAAATTTTTTATAGGGATTGATGGCAGGGACTTCTCCCAGCTGTTTTATGCGCGCATCAATACCCCCGTCCAATTCAACTGTAATTTCAGCCAAAATCCTGTCCAAATCTGTGACGGTGCTATTGTTTTTTATCAGATCTTCACCGGACAGAGAAGATATGAAAAAAATCAAAAATCCGGCTGTTAGACAACTTGCAAAAATTCTGACAAGTGCCACCACATCGCGATTAATTGAAATCATAAAAGCTGACCCTTTCAAATCGATCGCAACCGCCGAATGCTGCTGCGAAAAACGATATCTCAATGTTTTCTAAATGGTCAAATTTACAATATAATTTAATCAAATCCTACAAGAAAATAGCTAAATTGTCAATATTTGGCATCCGGACCAAATTCGCTTGAAATCTTTGATCAGCAAAGAGTGACATCCATCAAGAAAATAAATTGGTGCGATATTCGTCTGTTAATTCATGCCTCAATAATCATCGTGGTCTTCGCTAGGGCGATGTTTCCGATAATTTCTGTTTTTTTAAATTTTGATGGATTTCGTCCAGATTGTTCGATTCGCCCATATATTGCTGAATCCACTCCTGAGGTCGTTCATATTGAGCGGCTAATGCCGCAATTGCCTGCTTATAGGTTTTATGCTTCGCTGTCGGACTCGACCAATATTTGTTGGCTCGCCGCGGGTTGTAAAAAAGCGTTTCAGATATCGGCTTTACAGGCACAGCTTTAGTTTCAGCCGGTACCGTAAGCTTAGCACGGGATAGGTTTCGATGAATCTCCTCGAGTTCGTTGGTTTCTCCCATTTGTTGCTTAACCCACTCCGGGCTGCGTCCATATTGCTTGGCCAGAGCACCGATGGCCGCATTAAATGTTTGATGCTTAGATGATGCGCTGGCCCAGTACTTTTGGGGTCTTCTCGGATTGTAGAATTCGATCCCCTTTGCATCGGATCCACCAGCGGGTGCAGCAGAAGGGGGAGGGGATTTATTCACCACTGTCGGTTTCTGCTGTGATACGGGTGGCTTGATCTCAGGGGGATGTTTTGCCGTTTGTGCATCTGGCTTTTTATTTTCAGTGGTTTTCGTTTGCGCTGGAGGCGATTCGGGTTGTTTTGTGGTTCTAATTTTCTGGATGCGTAAAACATCTTCCTTTTGATAAATTAATACCGTGCCTTCATATTCACATTTGACTTCCTGGTTTTCCATCCAGGCTTTTTCCTGGCAGACCGTTTTCATCCCATCTTTAAAATAGATAATATCGGCTTTTCCTGGATACGGCATCAGGATGATGAGGCAAATAGTGAAGGCCCATTTATGCACGTCTTATTTTCCTCCAATGTCGCAGCAGATACAGTTTGAGATATCCAACTTCGCAACTGGGTGTAGTATAATCTGGAAAATTTTGTAAAGGCAACAAAATTGTTGTCAGATATTCTAAGGGCTGGAATGGTGCGGGTGGGTTGTCGGGTGGAAATTTACCCCCTGTCGACCCCGGCAACCATATTTGATATTCGTCTGAAATATTTACCGCAATTTTTAATGTAGGTGATGATGGTACGGCAGTTTGCCTGTCTTTTAAATAAGATAAAGTTATTCAATGACGGGTTCAGCCGATGCGGTATCTTCTTTTAGGATGTCCTTTACGGCAGACAGCATTTCATCTCGATCGATGGGTTTTGTCAGTGTGCGCGTGGCGCCCAGTTTTTTAGCACCATCCAGATAGCCTTCAGGACGGTTCACACCGCCTCCGGACATGGCGATTATCTTTACTGCAGGAAACTCTTTTTTGAGTTCGATGATCATACCAATGCCGTCCTTATTGGGCATTATCAAATCAGTGATGATCAGATCAGCAGGGTTATCGCGGTATTGCCTGATCCCTTCCATGCCGTCGGCAGCTTCCATCACTTCATATCCAACCCGTTCCAGCATTAATCGAAGCATCGATCGGATTTGGGATTCATCATCGATTATCAGTATGCGTGCCATTAAACTCGGCTCCTTTCTTGATCATATAAGCGCTGACAGATTTCTGACATTTTGAAACCACTGTCCCCATTAGATCATAACTTGGGCCGTCTTTCAATACCAAAAAGTGTTTGGCTCCTTTAAGTAATTGAAATTATATTTATTTTAATTGGAGGTCAGCGGAATAAAGAACAGCTGCCATCGCAATTTATCTTTGCTTTATGTGAAGCTTATGCTAAAATCTTCAAAAATAGATAATATGTTGAAATACCCCCAAAATTTTGGCATTTGCCAATGAGAATGGAGAACATGTATGCAGGTTTCAAAAAATGAGCCGGATGTTAACCCCAGGGGATCGGTTTCGATTTGCCCGCGGGGTGAAGTTTTTGAATTACCCCAGGAGAAAGACTTTCAAAAAGAAGCAAAGCATCTCCAGCGTATTGTTAACGAGCAGCGACTACAGGGAAAGGAAATTGTTGTGGTCATGGGAGTCGGTTTTGTCGGTGCTGTGATGGCCGGCGTTGTGGCCGACTCGGTTGATGCGGATGGCAATTCCAACAAGTTTGTTATCGGCATGCAACGTCCGTCGACCCGATCTTATTGGAAAATTCCCTATATCAATAAAGGCATCGCCCCCGTTGAAGCTGAGGACCCCGAAGTGGCGCCCTTGATCGAGCGCTGTGTTAATCAGAAAAAAACACTGATGGCGACCTTTACTTATGACGCTCTGAGTTTAGCTGATGTCGTTATTGTAGATGTGCAGTGCGACTATTTCAAAGAGACCTTTGGTGATGTGCGGCAGGGTCATGCCGACATTGCGGCCCTTGAAACCAGTCTAAAGATTATCGGCGAAAAGATCGGTCCTGAGTGCTTGGTTTTAATTGAGACCACCGTACCACCGGGCACCACTGAATATGTGGCCTATCCCATTATTAAAAAGGCATTTGAAAAAAGAGGATTGACCGAAAAAGAGCCTTTGCTGGCCCATTCGTTTGAGCGTGTCATGCCGGGTCGCAATTATGTGGCTTCAGTACGAGATTTTTGGCGGGTCTGCAGCGGTATTAATGACTCTGCCCGCAAACGCGTGCGCCAATTTTTATCGGAAATACTCAATATTGAGCAATATCCATTGACGGTGCTGGATCGTCCGATTGAAAGTGAAACTTGTAAAATCATAGAAAATTCCTTTCGCGCCACCTTGCTGGCTTTTTTAGATGAATGGAGTGTTTTTGCTGAACGAAACGGTGTGGATTTGATTAAAGTAATTGAGGCCATTAAAGTTAGACCCACCCATTCCAATATGATATTTCCCGGTCCGGGGATCGGCGGATATTGTTTGCCCAAAGACGGCGGGTTAGGAGTGTGGTCCTATCATACGTTATTGGGTTTTGAAGACAATGTCTTTAAAATCACACCAACCGCCATTGATATAAATGACACGCGCTCATTGCGTGTGCCCCAATTGGTTCGGGATGCGCTGCGCAACATGGGCAAAATCGTTGCCGCTTCAAAAGTTGTCTTGCTGGGCGCTTCCTATCGTGAAGGGGTCGGCGATACGCGTTACAGCGGTTCAGAGATCATTGTGCGTAAATTAGCTGAAATGGGCGCTGAAATCGCTGTCAGTGATCCCTATGTTAAGCGCTGGTGGGAGCTCGAAAAGCAAAATACATATCCCGCACCGGATCATTCAATGAGTCGTTTTTTCCGTAATCAGGACCGACTCAATGAAATCCAAATTGAAACGGATTTGGGGAAAGTTCTGCCTTTTGCTGATGCAGTCATTTTTGCTGTTCGCCACCTGGAGTACCTGGATTTGGACCCGGATGCGGTTGTTAAAATGATCGGCCGGCCCGCGGCCATTGTTGATTGTTTTGGTGTGCTGGATGATGCCAAGATTCGCCGCTATTTTGAATTGGGTTGCGAAGTCAAAGGATTGGGGCGAGGGCACATTCAACGAATTAAAGAGGATGTCAGACAAAAAGGTAAAACCGGACGTTAGAGCGGCGGCTGGATGATACCGTCGCATGGGAACCCATACCAGATTGAGGCTGCCTATGACGCTTTCCAAAAAATCAAAGATACATCAGCTTCTTGACAAAGGGGTTCGTATCGCCAGCCCGGAAAGCATCGAAATCGGCAAAGACGTCGATATCAAAAACATATCTGCCAACGGGGTCGTCATTTATGCGGGCTCAAAGATTTTCGGCAGCTCAACGGTAATTTCCAGTGATACAAAAATCGGTCTGGAAACGCCGGCGACCGTTAAACATTGTCAGATCGGTCCTGAAGTTGAGCTGAAAGGCGGCTATTTTGAGGGCGCTGTTTTCCTTGCCAAAGCCAAAGCAGGCTCCGGGGCGCACGTGCGCAAAGCCAGTATTTTCGAAGAACAGGCCAGTATCGCCCATACAGTCGGCACCAAACACACAATTCTTTTTCCGTTTGTTACTCTGGGGAGTCTGATCAATTTCTGCGATTGTTTGATGGCCGGCGGAACCAGCCGTAAGAATCATAGCGAAGTGGGCAGCTCCTATATTCATTTCAACTTTACTCCCAACCAGGACAAGGCGACAGCATCTTTAATCGGGGATGTGCCCCGTGGGGTGTTGTTAAATCAAGCGCCCATTTTTTTGGGCGGGCAGGGCGGAATGGTAGGGCCGCGCCGGCTTTCCTTTGGAACGACGGTGGCTGCCGGCACCATCGTGCGCAAAGATGAACTCCGGCCCGGGCGCTTGATATTCGGTGGCTTGCCGCCGGAAGGCAACATGCCGTATCAGCCGGGTCGGTTTGGGAATCATCGTCGGGCGGTGATTAACAATATTGTATATATTGCCAACCTGATCGCCTTATATCAATGGTACGGCCATGTGCGCAGCCAATTTGTTTCTAAGAACTTTTCTGAGATGTTGTTGACCGGGCTCAAAGAAAAAATGAATTGGGCCATATCAGAACGTATTGATCGGCTCGAGGGTTTTTGTCACACCCTAAATGAGCAATCGGGCCAATCTGGCAACGCCCATGATTCACGGACGACTATGGCTGCGAAGCAACACCAGGAACTGCTTGCCAATGGACGCCAACTAAAGGATTTATTAGAGCAGTCCAAAACGGTAAATGGCGATGACGGCTGCCGGGATGGTTTTCTGGAAGCAATCCACAAGGGTATTCAGAAAAATGGTCCAGATTATATTCCGGTCATTCAGCAGTTGTTGCCATCCGAGGGCGATTCTGCAACTACTTGGCTTCAGGGAATTGTCGATCAAATCGTAAAGGGGGCCCTGGATATTATTCCCTCTTATAAATGAGTGATGGATAAGGAAATTTAACAGCGCGGTCGTACCATCAATTCTGAGCGGCTGCATCTTTTCGGGGGGGCAAGGATGACACTTTTCATCTAATAGACCGTTTCCAGCCTTCCAAGTCATTGAACATTAAAAACCTAAACTAATCCACAAATAGAGGTTTACGATGGGTAAACTCTTTGGCACCGATGGTATCCGAGGTGCCGCTAACGAATATCCATTAACCGCTGATGGTTGTTTTGGTATCGGACGCGCAGTGGCGTCTTTTTTTCATGTGCAGGACCGGCGCACCAAAATTATTATCGGAAAGGATACACGTGAGTCAGGTGCCATGATTGAGAGTGCATTGGCTGATGGCATTTGTTCCGTTGGTGCCGAAGCACACCTGGCCGGTATTTTGCCGACGCCTGGGGTGGCCTGTCTGGTATCTTCAGGTGATGCCGCTGCGGGAATGGTGATCTCAGCTTCACATAATCCGTATCATGACAACGGCATCAAGTTATTTGATGCGGAGGGCTTTAAGCTTTCGGATGATAAGGAAGATCAGGTTGAACATCTGGTGCAATCTGAAAATGCTGCTGATCAAACCCGGCATGCCAGCGGTGAAATTAAACAAATGACAAATGCAGCCGAGCGCTATCTTGCTTTTCTGCGCAATGCCTTGTCGGACAGGACCCCATTTAACGGCATCAAGATTGTTTTAGATTGCTCAAACGGCGCTACCTATGCAGTGGCGCCCAAATTATTCCATGATCTGGGAGCAAGTGTTACAGCCATCAGCATTGATCCAGACGGTAAAAATATCAATGCCGATTGCGGCTCCGAGCATCCTGAAATCCTAATTGAAAAGGTCCTTGACCACAAAGCCGATATTGGGCTGGCATTTGACGGTGATGGCGATCGATTGGTTGCGGTCGATGATCAAGGCCAGGTGGTCAGCGGCGACCGGATTCTGGCGATTTGTGCCCGGTATCTAAAGCGCAAGGGATTGCTGCAGAATAATCTGGTGGTCAGCACAGTCATGAGCAATCTCGGATTGCGCCTGGCACTGAAAAATATGGGCATCGACCATATGATGACACCGGTGGGCGATCGTTATGTTCTGGAACAGATGCGCGCCAGCGCTGCGGTTATCGGGGGTGAAGATTCCGGTCACATGATATTTTTAGATCAGCATACCACCGGCGATGGCATGCTCTCAGCCATCCGGCTGATTGAGACCATAGGCGCTGAAAACAAAAGGCTTTCGGAATTGAGCCGGGTGATGACGGTATTGCCGCAGGTTTTATTAAACATCGACGTTCAGGATAAGCCCGAGCTTGAAAGTATACCGCAAATCATGGAAGCCATACACACGGTGGAGGCCCAGCTGGGGGAGCAGGGAAGGGTACTGGTGCGGTATTCCGGCACCCAGGCGCTCTGCCGGGTGATGGTTGAGGGTCCTGATAAGGAGGCTACGCAACGCTTCTGTCAACAGATTGCAGATGTCATTCGCGCCACGATTGCAACATAGAGAACCGTTCGGGAACGGCTACCAACTTGCCCAGATTGTTTATAAATATCCGATATTTTTACTAATCTCTATGAACACCGAATATATGCAGAAGGAAAAGAAACAAATTGATGAAATTAACGTATAAGGAGAGCGCACCCAGTATCGCGCCTTTACGCACGGCACTTGCACCGACATCCGCCGGTTGTGAAACCGCCATGGCTTTAAGATTCTGTGTATCGTAAGCTGTTAGACCAATGAATATGAGGACACCGAGATAACTTACGATCATGCTGACCTGAGGGCTCCTAAACCATATATTCACAATTGACGCAATGATGATACCGATTAACCCCATAAAAAGAAATCCACCCATCGAGGTCAGGTCGCGCTTGGTTGTCCAACCATAAATGCTGCAGGCGACAAAAGTTGCTGAACAGATTAAAAATGTTGACGTTATGGAAGTGGCTGTATATGCAAAAAATATCGTGGAGAGCGCGAAGCCCATTAACCCGGAAAAAATCAAAAACAGGACGGTTGCGGTTGATGCCCGTAATTTAGCGATCTTAGCCCGGATATAAATTCCAAGAATGAACCAAGCGATAATTGCCACAAGCGGCAGCATTGGAAAACGGATGATCAAATTCATTACTGCCGGAGTGTTGGCGACAGAATAAGCGACAAGACCGGTCAAAGCCAGCCCAATACCCATCCAATTGTATACACTGCGGATAAAATCGTTTACACGGACCTGGACTTGGGTCTGATTTGTTGATATGGATTGCATTTATGTGCCTCCTGTAGATTTAGTTTACTGAAAACACATAATAACACATTAGTTGCAATTTTCAAGACGTGCCGCATCTTAAGAAAATGACACCTGATCAATTGTACCAAGAATTGTTAGACCTGGCCGAACGAATGCAAGTTACGGTTTCCGAACAGAATCTGAAAACATCCGGATTCAAGGTTAAAAGCGGATTTTGCAAAGTCAGGGGTCAGAATCTGTTTGTGATGGACAAACATAAATCCCTCAAGGAAAAGATTCGTATTTTAGCGGCACAATTGGCGGCAATACCCCATGATGACCTGTATATTGTGCCGGCGGTGCGGGAACTGCTGGAAAAGCATGCAGCCAAATGAGATTCTTCAGAAGGGCATTGTGGCCGTTTTCGGCAGGCAAAAGCCGCGAACTGGGCGGGTTCGATTAAAAGTTTACATAATATAACTTATCAGACGTTGAGAAAATAAGCTAAGTGAACCTCATATAGCGACATGAGCACGCAGATATAACAAAGATGGCACCCCAGACAGAAAATGAAAAAAACCAAGCGTTTGAGGATTTCAATGGCGTTGATGGTATCCGTAAGATTTATAAGGTTTCCGAACTAACGGCAGAAATTAAAGCACTGCTGGAAGAAACGTATCCTTTTATTTGGATTATTGGTGAAATTTCAAATTTCCGGCTACCATTATCCGGCCATTATTATTTTACGCTCAAAGATTCGGATGCGCAGATCAATGCTGTCATGTTTCGCGGCCAGCAAAAACAGCTTAAATTTGAGCCTGAAGACGGCATGCGAATTACCGGCATGGGACGTCTGAGTCTGTATGAACCTCGCGGCTCTTATCAGATTATCTTGGAATACATGGAGCCGTCGGGTGTTGGTGCCCTGCAAATCGCCTATGAAAAGCTAAAACGCCAACTGGCTCAAGAAGGCTTGTTTGATGATCAATTTAAGCAGCCCATACCGCTATTACCGCAAAAAATCGGGCTGATCACTTCACCAACGGGCGCGGCGGTTCACGATATATTGCATGTTATTGATCGACGTTTTCCGAATGTGGCCATTCAGATCCTACCGGTCAAGGTTCAAGGTGACGGTGCTGTGGATGAAATTGTGGCCGCCCTGGATCTGCTGGACGATCAAGCCGGATTTGATGTGGCCATTTTGGCGCGTGGCGGTGGATCTTTGGAGGATTTACAGGCATTTAACAGCGAGCCGGTCGCCAGAGCGGTCTTTGGCTGCCGCGTGCCGATTATATCTGCAGTCGGCCATGAAACTGACTACACCATTGCCGATTTTGTGGCTGATTTAAGAGCGCCAACGCCTTCTGCGGCAGCTGAGCTGGTTGTTCCGGTAAAAAATGAGTTGCACCAACTCGTCAAGGGCGTCTCTCTTGATTTGCAGTATCGCATACGCAATATTATCGAACGTCTGAAACTATCCCTGGTTGATGTGTCAAAGCACTTGACCGATCCCCGCAAAAGATCCCAGGATTGGCGTTTGCGCTTAGATGATCTCACATCGCGCCTAAACCGATGTATGCAATTTTTATTGGATCGCCATACAGAACAACTTCAATGGCGCCATGAGCGTCTGTTGTTTTACAGTCCTGATACCCTTCTTAAAAACTTTAAAGTTATTATTGATCAATATTATTCTAAAATATTGGAATTATATAATAAAAAAATACAAAAAAGGATGGCCCAACTGCGAGAATCAAGCGCCCGGTTGAATGCATTAAGCCCCATCGCGATTCTAGCGCGCGGCTACAGCATTACGCGCACGGTTCCTGACTCTAAGATTGTACTTGACACGGAAACCGTAACACTCAATCAGGATCTCGAGGTGATCGTCTCAAAAGGCGCCCTCATTTGTAAGGTAAAGGAAAAATTAAAAAATGGCCCCCAAAACTTTTGAACAATCAATGAAACAGCTTGAGAAAATAGTCCAGGAGCTTGAAGACGGCGATCTGCCCCTGGAAAAAGCCATTAAGAAATTTGAAGAGGGCATTAAGCTGACCCGTTTTTGTTCCACCAAATTAGATGAAACCGAAAAGAAAGTTTCTGTTCTGTTGAAAAACGCTGAAGGTCAATTGGTGGCAAAACCATTTCAATCAGAGGACGAATCGCCCGATGAATAGCGATTATTGAAGATGTTTGACCTGCAAGCATACCTGAAGCACAAAAGCCAGTTGATTAATCAGGCGCTGGAAGCTGTCTTAAAATCGACAGACACCCCGGATCGCCTCCTGGAGGCCATGACGTATGCACTGATGGCCGAGGGAAAACGCATTCGACCGATATTGTGCCTGGCAGCAGCCGAAACGGTTGATGGGGATCCGCAAGATGTCATGCCGGCAGCCTGTGCGCTTGAGATGATCCACACCTATTCACTGATTCATGATGATTTGCCTGCAATGGACGATGACGATATGCGTCGGGGACAACCCACTTGTCACAAGGCTTTTGACGAAGCCACTGCTATCCTGGCTGGAGACGCCCTGCTGACCTTGGCTTTTCAAATGCTGTCATCCATTGCGATCAGCGACCCGCAGCAGGCCAACAAATGGTTGCGTGTGATTCGCTTTATTTCACACGCGGCGGGTTATTGCGGTATGATTCAAGGACAGATGCTGGACATGGCATCAGAAAAAAAACGCTTCAGCCTGGATGAACTGAAATCCATGCACCGCCTAAAGACCGGTGCCCTTATTGAAGCATCTGTCTGTTGCGGATCAGAGCTGGTTGGTGTAAATGATATTCAGATTAATTTGCTTAAGAAATATGCGCAAAATATTGGCCTTGCCTTTCAGGTAACAGATGATATTTTAAATGTCGAGGGCGATCCTGAGATTATGGGTAAGGCTGTTGGCACCGATGAGCAGCGACGTAAGACCACCTACCCTGCCCTCTTGGGTCTTGCGGAATCCAAAGACTTTGCTGCTCGATTGATCGACGATGCATTGGGCGCGTTGGAAAGCTTTGATCAAAAAGCCGATCCACTGCGCGCCATTGCGCGTTATATTCACGAAAGAAATCGTTAACTGCACAAAAATTGGAGAAAAATCTATTGAGTTTCTTAGAACAGATCAATACACCGGCAGACTTAAAAAAGCTGTCCCGCGATGAGTTGCCGGTATTGGCAGAAGAAATTCGCATGGCCATTGTTGAAGTGGTATCCAAAACCGGTGGTCACCTGGCACCCTCTCTGGGAGCGGTTGAATTGGCCATTGCGATTCATTATGTTTTTGATACTCCCCGGGAAAAAGTTATCTGGGACGTGGGCCACCAAGCCTATGCCCACAAACTGCTCACCGGCCGCAGGGAGCAATTTAATACCCTGCGGCAGTTCAATGGCATATCCGGTTTTACCCGCAGCAGTGAAAGTCCTTACGATGCCTTTAGCACAGGTCACAGTAGCACCTCGATATCTGCCAGTCTTGGCATTGCCTGCGCCAAAGATCTTAAGGAGGAAGATGCCAAAATCATTGCTGTCATCGGCGACGGTTCGATGACAGCTGGCATTGCTTATGAAGGACTCAATCAGGCCGGAGACACACTGAAAGATAAAAACCTGCTAGTCATTCTCAATGACAATGAAATGTCGATCTCACCCAATGTCGGCGCCTTGTCTTCTTTTTTAAGTCGCAAATTCTCCGGTAAAAAAGTACGAGAGCTGCGCAAAGAGCTAGGAGATTTTTTAAAATCATTGCCTAAATTTGGTGACGACATTTACAAGGTTGCCAAAAAAACCGAAGATAGCCTGAAAGCCTTCGTGACACCGGGGATGTTGTTTGAAGCTTTTAATTTCGAATATTTCGGCCCGATCAACGGACACAAATTAAATCATTTAATCGATATTTTGCAAAATGTTAAAGCCCTCAAAGAACCGGTGCTTTTGCATGTTTCCACCCAAAAAGGCAAAGGATATCCACCTGCTGAAAAAAATCCGGTTTACTTTCACGGATGCACCCGCTTTGATGTTGATACCGGCAACTGTTTGGATGCCGCCAGCCCACATCCGTCCTATACAAAGATATTTGGCGATACCATGCTTCAACTGGCTGAATCCGATTCAACGATCAATGCCGTTACAGCTGCGATGCCCGAGGGTACCGGTCTGGCTGAGTTTTCAAAACAATTCCCGGAACGCTTTTTTGATGTTGGTATCGCCGAACAGCACGGTGTCACCTTTGCTGCCGGCTTGGCCACAGAGGGATTAAAACCGGTAGTGGCCATTTACTCAACTTTTTTACAGCGGGCCTATGATCAAATTGTGCACGATGTCTGTCTGGAATCGTTGCCGGTTGTTTTTGCCATTGATCGCGGTGGTATCGTGGGGGAAGATGGCCCCACACATCATGGTCTGTTTGATTTTTGTTATCTTCGAAATTTGCCCAATATGTTGGTTATGGCGCCAAAAGACGAAAATGAGCTGCGGCGAATGTTGTTGACCGCGTTTGAATATAATGGACCGGCTGCGGTGCGATATCCACGAGGTAGCGGTATCGGCACCATCCTTGAAAATCCCATTCGACCGCTGGACATTGGAAAAGGTGAGGTCCTCAAACAAGGCGATGATATTTTGATCCTGGCAATTGGCCGCTCCGTTTGCGAGGCATTGGATGCTGAGGCTGAATTAGCCCAGCAGGGGATATCAGCAACAATCGTCAATTGTCGATTTGTTAAACCTTTGGACATCGATCTGATCAGTGCCTGGGCAAAAAAGATTCCGCGCATTATTACCGTTGAGGAAAATATTCGCCAGGGCGGATTCGGCAGTGCGGTATTGGAGGCGTTGAATGATACCGGGGTCAGCGGCTTTCGGCTTGAGCGCATCGGTATAGAGGATACCTTTGTCGAACACGGCCCCCAATCGGTGCTGCGATCAAAATACGGTGTTGATGCCAAGGCCATTGTCAAGAGTGCCAAAAACTTACTGCCCGCTAATGCCGATCAGGACGCAAAATGGCCGAATCGCCAGGCCGTTTAACTTTTGGTCTGAAAATTCAGTGATTGGATATTGCACTTCAAAAGTCGTATATCTGTAACGATCTACTGCAAATTCCCATCAGGATCTCGTGTCTGCAAAAAAACACCGACTGGATGTCATCCTTGTTGAAAAAGGCCATTTGAGAAGTCGTCAACGTGCCCGGGCCATGATCATGGCGGGCAAGGTTTTTGTCAATGGTCAACGCGTGGACAAACCCGGTTTTCAAGTGTCAGTCAATGATGCAATTGAATGTAAAGCGGATGATTCGCCGTATGTCAGTCGGGGGGGACTTAAACTTGAAGCTGCATTGCAACACTTTGCGCTGGATGTGACAGATACGATCTGCATAGATGTGGGCGCATCCACCGGTGGTTTTACCGATTGTCTTTTGCAACATGGCGCCAAACGCGTGTACGCAGTCGATGTGGGTTATGGGCAGCTGGCCTGGAAAATTCGCAACGATCCGCGTGTGATTGCCATCGAACGAACCAATGTGCGTCATCTGACTGAGGATGCCATTCCAGAGCAGGCCGGTTTGATTACCATCGATGTTTCTTTTATATCGCTCAAAATTGTGGTACCGGCCGTCAGCCCTTTTATGCGATCAAATGCAATGATTCTGGCCTTGATCAAACCACAGTTTGAAGTTGGCAAAGGCCAAGTCGGCAAGGGCGGTGTGGTGCGGGATCCACAACAACATCTCCAGGTCATCGAGGCGTTGACTGATTTTTTCAAATCCCAACAATTGCGGCCGCGGGCGGCGTATCCTTCCCCCCTACTCGGACCTAAAGGCAATCGTGAATTTTTCATGTTGCTAAAACCGGATATTAATGAATAAAAATATGATAAGGTCGAACCATGAGTCTGAACTTGACCGTTGCCAAGTTATACCCCAAATGCGATCGGATGTCTGATTTGACCTTTCAAATTATTTTGAGCTTGATTTTTTCGAATATAAAAGATACTGAATCACGTTTAAAAATTTATTTGTCATAAACCAACCGAAAGAGGTATCGTAATGAGCGAAAAGGTGGAGCGTATTAGGAACATCGCACTGATAGGTCATGGGGGTGCCGGTAAAACATCGCTTGCAGAGGCATTGCTGTTTGATGCCGGTGTGACAAAACGATTGGGTAGCGTTGATGATGGAAATAGCGCCATGGATTTTGAGCCTGAAGAGCTCAAGCGCAGATCAAGTATCAGCAGCGGCTTTCATCAATTTAGTTGGAAAAATCATACCGTAAATCTAATTGATACCCCTGGCGACCAGAATTTTTTCTCCGACACCAAAAGCTGCATGCAGGCGGCGGATGGTGTGATCGTCGTCATTGATGCGGTTGACGGGGTCAAGGTTCAAACCGAACTGGCCTGGGAATTTGCCAATGAATTTAATTTGCCGTGTGTTATTTTCATCAATCGATTGGACCGCGAGCGGGCTGATTTTAACCGAACTTTTGAAGATGCCAAAGAATGCTTCCAACCCAAACCGATTATTCTTCAACTGCCCATTGGTGCGGAAGCGGAATTTAAAGGTGTGGTTGACCTGATTCGCAACCAAGCTTTTGTTTATGGCGGCGACGGTAAGGGTAAAAAAGAAGATATACCGGCGGATATGCAAGACTTGGTCGAAAGTGAGAGAGAGGCGCTAATCGAAAATATTGCCGAAGCCGATGATGCCTTGATCGAAAAATATCTTGAGGGCGAAGATCTATCCGATGATGAACTCAATACGGCTCTGCGATATGGTACGCTGTCGCAGACATTCGTGCCGGTGATCTGCGGGTCTGCAACCAAAAATATCGGTATCGATCTCTTAATGGATTTCATGGTGACGAGCATGCCATCACCGGTGGACCGTGGTGCGTTAAAGGGAGTTGACCCGGACAGTGGCGGTGAAATTGAAAGAGCACCTGATGAAAATGCGCCATTTTCAGCCTATGTCGTTAAGACGCTTGCAGATCCCTACGCCGGTCGATTGACCATTTTCCGAGTGATTTCCGGCACGCTGGGCGGAGATGGCACTTTTTACAATCCAAATAAAGACAGCAAGGAACGGTTCACACAGCTCCTTTCCATTACCGGCAAAGAGCAAAAGCCGGCTAGCGAAGCGTGTCCCGGCGCCATAGCGGCAGTAGCCAAATTAAAAGAGACCGCCACCGGCGATACGCTTTGTGATGCCAGTGATAAGATTCAGTATGCCTGTTCAGAGCCGCTTCCCAGCCTGATCTCTTTTGCCATGACGGCAAAATCTAAAGGCGAGGAAGATAAAATTTTCATTTCATTGACCAAACTTTTAGAAGAAGATCCCTCTCTCAAACTGGAACGGGTGGCGGAAACCAAAGAGATATTGCTTTCCGGTTTGGGGCAAATCCATATCGAAACCGTGCTCGAAAAACTAAAGCGGAAATTTAGCGTTGAAGCGCTACTGAATACGCCCAAGGTGCCCTACCGGGAAACCATAAAAGGCAAAGCCCGTGTGCAAGGCAAACATAAAAAACAGACCGGCGGGCATGGTCAGTATGGTGACTGTTGGATTCAAATTGAAGCCTTACCCCGTGGTGAAGGTTTTGAATTTGTCGATGCGATTGTAGGAGGCGTAATACCGAAAACGTATATTCCGGCTGTGGAAAAGGGCGTTGTCGAGGCCAGTCAGAAAGGGGTCCTGGCAGGTTTTCCAACGGTGGATTTTAAGATCACCCTGGACGACGGATCTTACCACCAAGTGGATTCTTCCGAGATGGCATTTAAGATTGCCGGTTCATTGGCCTTTAAAAAAGCGGTGGAGAGCGCCAATCCAACACTACTCGAACCCATCATGAAAGTGCAGGTGATCACCCCTGAAGATTTTATGGGCGATATCATGGGCGATCTCAACGGACGCCGCGGCAAAGTCCTGGGTATGGACAACGCCGGGAAAAATCAGGTGATCAATGCACAGGTACCCATGGCGGAATTCTTAAGCTATGCTTCAGACTTACGCTCGATGACCGGTGGACGGGGCATGTTTACAATGGAATTTTCGCACTATGATGAAGTTCCCGCTCAGATTGCTGAAAAAATAATTGAAGAGGCCAAACGGGCTAAAGAGTAGGATCATCCTGTTTGTGTTCAGGTGTTCCGCCGCAGGCGGAACACCTGAAACCTACTTTGGTATTGTGAACACCGGCATACACCGCCCGGCCGGCGCATACCCCTCCCAATAGGCATCCCATTTTTTTTCAAAGATAATTCGATTTTTTGATTTGATACGCTGACCTGACGAGCAGGTAGGTAGGTGAAAGCGACGGGATCGTTTGTTGCCAAAATAAGTGGCTTTTTGCTCTCGCCAGTTTTGCCAGACACCTCTTTTGGCCGACATCGCTGATCGCTGCGCAGCGAGCAAAGTGTCTTGATACTTTACATTCGGCCGGATATACAGCAGATAAGCGTATCCCTGTGAAAGCATTTCGGCGTTGACAAAAGTGCCGTCCTTCAGAAAAACATAAGCGAGCTGTCTTTTAAAACGATCGTTGGGTTCGACGCCGCGTTCGAGACGCACTTTTTTTTGCTTTACCAACCGCGAATTGAAGCGTTTGGCTTCTTCACCGTAAGGCTCAGCGAGATGATCGGCACGCGCCAATTCAGGCGCATTAATACCGATGTAGCGCACCTTCGTTCCGTCAGCCAAAACAATCGTATCACCGTCAACAACCCATTTTACCCGCAGGTCACCGTCGGCGGTACACGCCGTTTCCATCAACAATACAAGCAGGCATATCAATGTCAGCCGCATACAGGGTCTCATCATTTTGATCGCTGGCCTCTGGCTTACATAAAAGGTTTCAGGTGTCGGGTTTCAGGTGTCAGTAATCAGATGACAGTCAACAAGGGTGTTTTAAGGCCCTTGGGTTTAAATCAAACCCCGCAAGATGTCGTATTCCGATGTGACATCAATGCCCTGGCACCTGACACCTGAAACCCTGTTATGCTATAACACGGATAACTGGCCCAACACTTACCCACCGGCTTTGAGATTGCACAGGCGCACGGCACTGTTGTCCAGCATATTCGGCAGACCGCCGACATCACCGGGTATAAAACCCAATGCCTTTTGCCAGACCTCATCATCCTCCATGCACAGATAGACGGCAACATCCGGCGCGTAGTCGCGAATGCATGTGATTATTTCGCGATACAGATCAATTCGCAAGGGTTTGAAGTAGCGCATTTTTCCATCAGTACCTTTGACGAACTCGGCATACACGATTTTTGAATCCGGAAAGCGTTGTTGAATGACCGGCTTTACCGACGGGACAAATCTGAGGCTTCCTAGGCTGATCCACACAATGTTTTCAGCAGATATCTGAGAAAAGATCCGTTCGATGACCTGGGTATACGCTGTTTCACAGCCGTCGTATAGAATCAGGGGGTCAAAATGAAATGCCAAAGGATATCCCCATTTTTCACATCTGGCAGCTGCTTTCAGTCTGGCGGCAAGCGATGTGGTGCCGCGCTCTTCGGAACGAATAATTTTAGGGGTATTTAAAGACCAGGCGGCAATGGTTTTACGCTGATGGTCAAGATCCTGTAATTGTTCGATCGCAGTGGTTTTGGTTTTAAGTTCAAGAACTGCATGCTCTTGTTTGGCAAAACGTTCAATCAGCAATTTTGTGACGTCGGTCCACAGTGACCAGATTAAACTATCGGTAAATTCACCGGTACCGATGCGCAGCAGCCTTTTTTGAGCCAAAATTTTATCCAATTCGGCCAGCAGATCTTCATGATTAACAAAATACTCCAAGATCGGCGGGTGAAAATACGTCTGCAAAATACAATAAGAACAATCCATATGACAGAAAGTGCCAATATGCAAAATTTGGTAATCACAGCAGATGTAATCACGCGTTCCGGGACACGGTTTAAAAAAGGCGCCTTGATTGCGGCTCAAATAGAGGATTTCTTTTCCGCTTTGTATTGGGTCCGGCGCAGATGCAACCGCCGCATGCACCTGTCGTGCGTTTTGAACGATTTCAACAGGCGCCTTCAAGCGGGCTTGGATAGAGCGTGTCAGAGGATGGTCGCTCACTTGCTGGTCAATAAATAGTTTTGATATTCGCATGCGGTTTAGCGCTTTAGAATTTTACCCAGCGCGGGTTGCTCGAGTATTTTATCAATTCTTCTTTGAAGATCGCTGAGATCTTGTTGATTTTTAAAACGCAGGGTCATGGTATATTCGGTGCCTTCAAAATCTCTTGGCGGCAACAACTGGATGTGCTTGCCAAGTTTAAGTTGACTCATCTGTTTTTGAAAATTTGCCTGGGCTTCAGTGATGGTCGGATATCTTCTCTTTCGCAAATAAGATCGGATGCCCTGACGTTGAACGGCGGGGTCCAAGTCCGTGTTTTGAAGTAAATCCTGTAATGGCTTCTCAGCGATCAGCTGCTGAATGGGAATATCTTCAAGGCTGGCAATTTCGCTCATTAGCAACAGCAATTCTCTTTGTCTGTTCAATCCGATTTTGAGCTGTTGAAAAAGTTCGACCAGGTCGCCTGAAACCGCCGAATCCAATTTGCCCAGTTCCAGAGCCATCGACAGGTTGATGGTATCGTTCAGGATACCGCTCTGGATCGGGAGCGGCAGGCGGCAAACTTGCTGAATTTTTGATGACGCAACAGAACTGGTAGGCAAGCCCAGAGATGATAAGGCTTTTTTTAATTGCTGTTGATTCGGGCATACATCAATCAGCAGATTTATTGCCCTGGACGTTTCGACCAGATTTAAAGGGCGCTGGAGGGCATTGTCGGCAATGGCCAGTTGGGCGACGATAAACCGATCGGCGCTGGCGTTGAGAATACTGGCGGTCATCGATTGCCATCCGAGTTGCCGGCATGCTGCGATTCGGCGGAAACCGCAAACAATGGCGTAACCGGACGGTGTTTCAATTAACCAAGGCGGATGCAGTAACCCAAGCTTCCCAATCGTGGCCAGCAGGTCGTTGAAACCTATGCGAGTTGTGATGCGATAGGTTTCATCCTCTGTATTAATCTTGCTGAGTGAAATCGAAGCGATTTGCTTCACCAGATCCGGCAAAATAGCTTCAGGTCTGTGTGGATCCTCAGAGGCTTTAGAGCCCATGACTGCTGCCGGTCAACTGCTGTAAGGCATCTAAATATTTTTGCCGCGTTTGCGCCACAACCGTTTCGGGCAGAGAGGGACCGGGCGCTTTTTTATCCCAGTCTAATGTATTCAGATAGTCCCGCACATATTGTTTATCATAGCTTTTTTGAGCTCCTCCCGGGCTGTAGCTCTCTTTTGGCCAGAATCGCGATGAATCCGGTGTTAATATTTCATCGATCAGAATGATCTCATCATCGATCTGTCCAAATTCAAATTTTGTGTCCGCAATAATGATACCGCGCTCATCGGCCAAGTCAGCGCCTTTTTGATAAATAGCCAGACTCAGGTCCCTGATTTTTTCAGCCTGGGTTTGACCGATAATACGGGCGGCTTCGTTAAAATCGATATTGATGTCATGTTCGCCAAGCTCGGCTTTGGTCGATGGCGTAAAAATGGGCTCTGGCAATTGTTGGGATTCCTTCAATCCCTCCGGCAATTGAATGCCGCAAACAGCGCCGGTGTTACCGTACTCTTTCCAGCCGGATCCTGAAATATAACCGCGCACGATACATTCAATGGGCAGTGGCTGAGCCTTTTTGACCAGCATGCTGCGACCCTTTAAAACATCTGCATACGGCTGGCAGACCGACGGATACTGATCGACGTCTTTGGCAATTACATGGTTTTCAACTAGCGGTTGCATAATATCAAACCAGAAAAATGAAATCTGTGTCAAAATAGTGCCCTTGTCGGGAACCGGATCTGGCATGACCACATCAAATGCCGATATGCGGTCTGTGGCCACCATTAGCAGATACTCATCCAAATCGTAAACGTCCCGGACCTTGCCGCGTTTGAGTAAATTTAATTCTGGAAATTCGGTTTGACTGACAGGTTTCATCATAGTTTTCACTCCTCTGTCCCAAAATGTTTAATAAGGTATGTTGCGCCCAGAACCTAAATTTTTTAGCACGTTGCTATAAACCCATTCTGTCTGGGGCATCCAAGCGGCTTCAGGAGCGCCGCCAGAAAGCATCATTCTTTAAAATAGAATCAAGTCGAGACGCATCAGAATCATCGCCTCTGATAAGGTTTTAGCGATCGATGGAACAAACACGCCGCTTGTCTGATTTTTGCGTAAAAGGGTACACACAACCGCAGCGTTGAAGTATTTATATGGGGTATTCTGGGATGAAGGTCAAGGGGCTGGGAGCAATTTCGTTAATTTTTTTAAGGTCCCCCTATGACTTTTTGACTTTAAAAGCGGTAATAAATTGTTTGAGGACGGCACGCGTCTTGTCATTAATCTGCAGAAATTCTATCCCGACTTCATATTTATTGTCATCATTGGTACGGCTATGCACCGGGCGACCGGAGATCTCAATCAGTTCCTCCTCCAATCCAAGCGTCAGCTTGATGGTATGCTTTTCATCTATCGGGTAGTGGGTTTCCAGCAACATACCGGATTCCGACACATTAAGTGTCCGTCCCATTCCCTGCTTGACAATTTGATTGTTTTCATCCAGGCAGAAATAAGAAAGATTCAAGGAGTCGATTCGAGCGTGTTTTCTTTTTTCTTGTGTGGCCATAATTCTCACTTGTGGGTTATATGTTTTCAGTTAATGGATATTGTATGTTACGAATTCTCCTTTTGAAAGTCGCAGGTGACCAGTGTGCTAACCGATACAGAAGTTGCGAGATGTTCAATAATATTTTTCAGTGTTGACGATAATCCTTGATGTTCAGATTCCAGTTTCTTTGAATCAACGGCCCCTAATTTCAGGTTGTCCGATGAAAATACAGCTGCAGAATAGGGCTCATGGCCCATGTCCAAAAACGGTATGCGTCCGAAAAAATCTCCCTTCTTCAGCTTTGCAAGCGGCACATATCCATTATCAATTTGGCGCGCAATAACCACTTCCCCGTCTTTAATGCTAAATAAACGGTCTTCATCCTGGCCCTGTTTAATCAGCTGTTTTTTGCCCTTGATATAGCTTTCAGGGTTGTGCTCATTATTTTTTATATTGACAGCCATTTCAACCACCTGTTTCAGACGGGAATCTACGCTGTTTAGTATGTTCTTAAAATCAGTCGATACATTGGCCAGTTCGTTGGCCAGCAATTGTGAATCTAACATACCCAACTGCACGTTGCCCACTGCTTTGACGGTTGCCGTGCGCACCCTGCCGCCGGAAATCAGGGCAGCTACGCTCCCTAAAAAAGCACCATCTCCGATTCTCAATATGTCAATCGAACCGTTTTTCGCCGTTTTGCTGATTTCTGCCATTCCCTCTAAAATGACCCATATCCAGTCACCATGGTTTCCCTCCTGGACAATCTCATCTCCATCATAAAATCCCTCTTCATCCACGACATAGGAATAATCAACCAGGGGCCCTTTGATGAGGGGAACTTTGCCGGAAACAGTCGTTTTTGTATCCTCGGTTTGGGCAGTAGTCGTCGGGCCGATTTTTTCGATTTTGCCCTCATCCAGCAAGCGCAGCCCATCCAGGATAATTTCCATCCGGCTTTTTGTGATGGTCTTTTGACAGTTGGGTTCCTCTTGAACAAATTCAAATTCACCCTCAGTCCAGCCGAACAACGAAAAGATCGCATCCAAACCTAACAAAGACCCGTTGGCAGCATCTATCGGATTTCCCTTGTCCAGATATACCAGTCCGGCCTCCGATTTAAAACTGCTTTTAATACGCAGCACACCGGAGCTGCCGTTGCTGCCGAGCAGGTTTAGCAATTCACCTAAATTTAAAAAATCCAGGCTTCCTGATAACGACACAGAATTATTCATATTCAAGTGGTCTAGTTCGTAATGCGGGACAACAGACGCGGATCTTCTGTTATCTGTTGAATTGTATCATAAAAACGCCTTGTGTAGAAAAATAAAACATATATCTGGGGTTAAAAATATTAAAACACGAATAAATTTCGTGTTTTATTAATAGGTTACATAACAGATCAATTTTTTGCGGCCATTGAGAATGCGATGATCAATATGCGGCTAACTCAGTTCGCTTTGCACGGATTGCATGACTAGTTTCATGCAGGCATGCAATGTTTTACCGACACCATCCCCCTTTAGGGCACTGCCCGGAAAAGCGGGCACTTTCAATTGACGATTGAGATCATGCTGCATTTTCTTCAAATCCATAATCGAAATATTTTCACCAGTAAGATCTCTTTTGTTAAACTGCATAACCAGCGGCACTTTAAAAATGCTAACACCATAATCTTGGAGGTTGGCTTGCAGATCTTTCAGCGATAACATATTTTTTTCACGCCTGACTTCAAGGGAATCGGCTACAAAAATAACCCCGTCAGCGCCCCTTAGGACCAGCTTGCGTGTAGAACTGTATCGCACCTGTCCCGGAACGGTATAAAGCTGGACACGCAGGTCGCAACCTCTTACTTTTCCCAAGTTTAGTGGTAAAAAATCAAAAAACAAGGTGCGATCACCATCGGTGTTGATGGAAACCATTTCCCCCATGACTTGTTTTTTGAAGCTCTTGTGGATATATTCCAGATTGGTGGTTTTACCGCATCGTCCTGGTCCATAGTAGACGATTTTGCATTCAATTTGTCTCTTTTTTAGATTAACAACAGCCATAAACGCTTTCTTAAAAATATCGATTTTCTCTGATGCTACTATCGGAGCAGAATCGCATTTTCTTTAGAAATAAACTATTTAGCCAAATCCAAATCCCAGTTGGAATTCGGTTGGCACCGGAATCATATGCTTCTCCTATCAATGGCTATTTTGTCAACCCAAAAAAGCCCAAAACTGCTTTAAGTAGTAATAATTTATCCTATTTTTGTGCTTTCTGTCAACAATTGTGAAGTGATAAATCTATTGACAACCAACAGATTTATGTTGCAACATCTTTTTCTTTAACAAATTCGGCAAAAAGCACGTCTTAACATTTTTAGCCAATACCAACTGCAGTCGGATGGAAGGAGGTCCAAATGGATAAAAAAGTAACCGTTATCGGGGCTGGACACGTCGGTGCCACAGCCGCCCAGCGACTGGCGGAGAAAGAGCTCTGCGATGTGGTTCTAATTGATATTGTCGAAGGCGTTCCCCAGGGAAAATCACTGGATTTGACTGAAGCAGCTCCTATTGAGAAACATGATGCCCATTTGACCGGCGCCAATTCGTATGAAGATTCCGCTGATTCAGATATTGTTATCATTACAGCCGGCATTCCCCGAAAACCGGGAATGAGTCGTGATGACCTGATCAGCACCAATGCCGGGATCGTCAAAACCGTTACTGAACAGGTTACCGCCGCGTCGCCGAATACCATCCTCATTATTGTCAGCAATCCATTGGATGCCATGTGCCACGTAGCCCATCAGACGAGTGGTTTTCCCAAAGAGCGCGTTATCGGAATGGCAGGGGTTTTGGATTCTGCCCGTTTTCGTGCATTTATTGCCATGGAGCTTAATGTCTCGGTTGAGAATACCCATGCGTTTG
This sequence comes from Desulfobacterales bacterium, assembly GCA_030066985.1. NCBI lineage: Bacteria > Pseudomonadati > Thermodesulfobacteriota > Desulfobacteria > Desulfobacterales > Desulfobacterales bacterium. The sequence goes on along the minus strand of JASJAN010000022.1, from coordinate 100,094 downwards.
TTTTAGGCGGTCACGGTGATACAATGGTGCCTTTACCGCGATACTCCACTGTTGCCGGAATTCCAATTACCGAGTTAATGGCGCAAGACCGCATTGATGCGCTAGTGGACCGCACGCGCAACGGAGGCGCTGAAATTGTTGGCTTGTTAAAAACCGGCAGTGCCTACTATGCACCGGCTTCTGCCGCGGTTGAAATGGCCGAATCCATTCTAAAAGACAAAAAGAAAATTTTGCCATGCGCCGTTTATCTTGAGGGCCAATATGGCATCAAAGACCTGTTTATCGGGGTCCCCGTTAAACTGGGATCCAAAGGCGCAGAAGAGGTCATTGAGATCACCTTAACCGATTCGGAAAAAGCCGCTTTGCAACATTCAGCAGATGCGGTCCAGGAGCTGAAGGATATCCTCAGCAAGCTGGATTACTAGCACGCACAAGGTTTCAGGTTTCGGGTGTCAGGTGTCAGTCCTTCTAATCTTCCCTGAAACCTGACACCTGAACCGCCAACGGCGGAACTATAGAGCCTGACACCTATCCAGATTTGAGCTTGAAGTATTGCTGGATCGCTTCAGCGGTTGAAGAAGGGATTCCGGGAAGCGCATTGAGTTGATCGATGCCGGCTTCCCGGATTTTTTTTATACTTTTGAAGTGCTTCAGCAAAATGGCTTTTCTCTTTTTGCCGACACCTGGAATGGAATCGAGTTCTGAATGTAAAGCAGCTTTAGTCCTGCTTCTGCGGTGAAAGGAAATAGCAAAGCGATGCGCCTCGTCTCTGATACGCTGTAAGAAAAGAAGTAAATCTGTATCTTTGCCAATGGCGATGGGGTTGGTGCGACCCGGTTTAAATATCTTATCCTGTGTTTGACCTTTTTTTTCATCTTTTTTAGCGATCGCAATTACCTCGAACTGGTCTTCGAGATTCAGCTCCTTAATAACTGCCAGTGCAACGCTCAACTGCCCCCTGCCCCCGTCCACCATCAGCAGATCCGGACGCATCTCAGATGGGCGCTGTGAATTCAATTTTCCTAGTCGCCGCCCTAAAACTTCAACCATGTAGGCATAGTCATCCTGCATGGGAACCGCTTTAATCTTAAATTTGCGGTAGGCGGATTTTTGAGGTTTGCCTTTTTCAAAAACCACCATGCTGGCAACCGGCTGGCGTCCGGAAATATTGGAATTGTCAAAACACTCGATACGTAAGGGCAGACGGGACAACTTAAGCTTTGTTTGCAGGCGCTGCAGCAGTTCCATTTCACTTCTGCGGGCAGCTAACAAGCCTTTGAGCTCATTTTCGGCATTGCGCATGGCCATCGCCAGCAGTTTGGCTTTCTCCCCTCTTTTGGGATTTAGGATTTTTACTTTCTTGTTCTTTTCGGATTTAAACCATGCTTCAATTAGCCGGGCATCCTGCATTTCCAGTGAGACCAGGATTTCTGCCGGCAGCAAACGGGTTTTATCATAATATTGCCGGATAAACATGCCCATGGCTTCGGCATCAGTTGAGATGGTTTCTTCAAAGCTGAAATGGCGTGTCCCTTTTAGAAATCCGCCGACAACATTGAACACCATCACCAGTGTATGACCGTCTGATCGCACAATCGCAAAAACATCTCTATCTTCAAAATCGGTGGTGACCGCAATTTGCTTTTCAATCGTGCGCTGCAGTGAAAATATTTTGTCCCTGAGGCGTGCCGCTTTTTCAAACTCCTGGACGCGGGCAGCGGTGTCCATTTGCTTTTTGATTCTGGCGATCAAATCTTTGGTGCGACCATTAAGAAACATAATGGCCTCATTGACCTGTTCCCGGTAGACGCGGGGGTCGACATCCAGACAGCATGGCGCCAGACAACCTTCCATTTGACAATGCAGGCAGGGTCGTGTCCGGGTTTTAAAATCCTTGGCACGGCATTTTCGCAGCTTAAAGGTTTTGTTGATGGTTTTAAGGGTCTCGCGAACAGCATGGGCGGAAGCAAACGGTCCAAAATAGCTGGCATCATCCTGCCCGATTTTACGCACAATGGTGAAACTGGGATAGTCTTCCTTTAAATCCAGTCGCAAAGAGGGATAGCGTTTGTCGTCCTTGAGCACCACGTTGTATCGAGGCCGGTGGCGCTTGATCAAATTGGATTCCAAAATTAAGGCCTCTTTCTCATTGCCGGTAAGGATGGTCTCAATATCAGCAACTTTTTTGACCAGCACCCCGGTTTTCATATCAATAGGGCCTTTGTTCTTAAAATAGGCTGCCAGGCGCTTTCTCAGGTCACGTGCTTTGCCGATGTAGATAATGGCTCCTTGGTTATCTTTCAGCAAATACACACCGGGTTCATGAGCGGTGCGGGCAAGTTTGTCCATCAGCTCAGGTGGTGATTCATATGGTGATGTTTGATTTTTCATTTTCCAAAACTGAAGCTAAAGTGTCTTAAATGCCTTTGATTTTAAAACGGAATGAATCCAATTTGCTGTTACACATCGCCCAAACACGCCCAGCGGGAAAATAGGAGGCATACATCATGGGTTCTGGCGGCTTTGTAGTGTTTGAGATGGCATCAACCTTAAATTCATTTTAGGCAGTTTAGAGTGCATTTTTTTAGCCGGGTGCTCTCAAATCTCAAGGATCACCAATTTTTTCAATCTTTGGATCTGGTCGCGCAATGCCGCGGCCCTTTCAAATTCCAGTTCCTGAGCCGCTGCGCGCATTTTACTTTCTAGAGATTCAATGACGGCATCAATATCATCCAAAGACTTATACTCCGTGACCTCGTCTGCTACCTCATATTTGGGGATTGTCTCAGCTTCTTTGGCGAAATCGAAAATCTGAGTCACCTCCTTGCGAATGGTTTGCGGCGTGATGTGATGTCGTTTGTTGTAAGCATGCTGTATTTTCCTTCGGCGCTGGGTTTCGTCCATGGCCTGGCGCATGGAGTTTGTGACCGTATCCGCATATAAAATCACCGCTCCTTCAGCATTTCGGGCAGCTCGGCCGAAAGTTTGAATCAATGATCGATTTGATCGCAAAAATCCTTCCTTGTCGGCATCTAAGATAGCCACCAGCGACACCTCAGGTATGTCTAAACCTTCGCGCAACAGATTAATACCCACCAAAACATCAAATTTGCCCAGTCGCAGTTCTTGAATAATATCCATGCGTTCAAGCGTGTTGATGTCTGAATGCAAATAACGAACACGAACGCCCAGGTCAGAATAATATTCGGTTAGGTCTTCCGCCATTCGTTTGGTCAAGGTCGTGACCAGAACCCTTTCATCATGTTTTTGACGGATTAAGATTTCTTCATAAAGATCATCTACCTGGTTTTGAGCGCTGCGAACCATCACTTCCGGATCGATCAGTCCGGTCGGGCGAACGATCAATTCAATCACTGCATCTTTGGCGTGCGTGAGCTCATATTCCGCCGGCGTAGCTGAAACGTATACCACCTGCGACATCCGTTGTCGCGATTCTTCAAATTTGAGCGGTCGGTTGTCCAGCGCTGACGGCAGTCGAAAACCATATTCAACCAGGGTTTCTTTTCGCGAACGGTCGCCGCGGTACATTCCGCGCAACTGGGGAATCGCAATGTGACTTTCATCGATGATCAGTAAATAATCCTTTGGAAAATAACTGAGCAATGTCGGCGGCGGTGCGCCGGGTTTTCTTCCGGTCAGGTGACGGGAATAGTTTTCAATACCATGGCAGTAACCGAGCTCCTGCATCATTTCCAAATCAAAATGAGTCCGCTCTTCAATGCGCTGGGCTTCGATCAGCTTTTTTTCATTTCTAAAATATTGGATTCGCTGCTTGAGTTCCGCTAAAATCGTGTCAATTGCTTTTTTACGGGTGACTTTGGAGGTAACATAATGGCTGGCCGGAAAAATGGTCATCCGCTTCAAATGCTTGATTACCTTTCCTCTGAGCGCATCGATTAGAGCAATGTTTTCAACTTGATCACCAAAAAAATCGATTCGAATCGCTTGGTCTTCTTCATAGGCTGGAAATATCTCAACGCGGTCACCGCGCACCCGGAAAACACCTCGGTAAAAATCAACATCGTTGCGTTCATAATGCATTGAGATCAGGTCATATAGAAGGGTGTCCCGCGAAAATTCCATATCGGTTTCAATATCCACCCGCATGGCCAAATAGTCTTCCGGTGCGCCCAGACCAAAAATGCAAGAGACACTGGCAACCACCACAATGTCTCTGCGTGACAGCACTGAGCGGGTAGCGGAATGGCGCAGCTTATCGATCATGTCATTGATAGATGAATCTTTCTGAATATAGGTGTCTGTGGAAGGAATATAGGCTTCGGGCTGATAATAATCATAATAGCTGACAAAATATTCAACCGCGTTTTCCGGAAACAACTGCTTAAACTCGTTATACAGCTGAGCTGCCAGGGTTTTATTTGGCGCTAGCACGAGGGTTGGCTTGTTGATTCTATCAATCACATTGGCCACTGTAAATGTTTTGCCCGAGCCGGTTACGCCCAAAAGCACATTGTGCCGCTTGCCGTTCTTTAAATTGTGACTGAGCGCATCAATGGCCTGGGGTTGATCCCCGGTCGGTTTAAAATTGGAAACGAGTTTGAAAGCGGTCATAGCCAAAAATGGATTTTAAAAATAGCCTTAAAATAAGAGTTTATCGACGAAATTGGTTTTAGACAATTTGCATGGAATAATGGAATATTGGTCTGCTGGAACAATGGTCAAAAAGCCTAACAGTTGCTGAGTGCTGCTTTCTTCTGTTTTAATGGAAGGTGGCTCAATATACTGACGGGTGCATCGGTGTTAACCACGTGATTTTTTTAGCCGTTTATATTTTAAATTAAAAGATTAACATTTTATAAAAAACTATTTATAATTAATATACTTACTATTATTGATCGCCAAATTTAATGGGCAAATCGCCATCATTCCATTAGGCCATGCTACGCTAAAAGGTCATAACAACAACTGCTATTGTAATCAGTCAATTTAATCAATCAAGGCAATGCACATCGCGCCGATGCCCTCCCCTTTGCCGATCACCCCTAAACCTTCTGTGGTCGTTGCTTTGATATTAACCTCATTTGGTTTGATGTTCATTGTTTGGGACAATATGGCTTGCATTTTCTGACGGTGGGGGGCGAGCTTTGGCGCTTCGGCAAATAAGGTGGCATCAAGATTGAGAATCCGAAACCCCTCAGCTGTTAACAGTTGGCAGGTCGCGGATAGCAGTTTCAGACTGGAGATGTCTTTGTACTGGGGATCGCTGTCTGGAAAATGAATTCCGATGTCTCCCAAGCCAGCGGCACCCAGCAAGGCATCACAGACAGCATGCACCAGCACATCGGCATCTGAATGGCCCAGCAAGCCCTTTTCATACGCAATCGAAACGCCGCCCAATATCAGCGGACGCCCTTCCACCAGACGGTGAATATCATATCCGATTCCCACCCGCATCCTTGACTCCTTTACATGCGTATGGTTGGTTTTGCAGACACTTTAAAGCTGCTCAACGCTACGATCATGTGGGTTTAAGGTTCACAAATTGAATATTGTATGTATATTAGTTGGTTATCTAAATAACACATTCGCATTGGTCGGTAAAGCAGATGGGAAAAACTATTTAAGAATCGTGCGAGCATGCCGATATGGTAAGCATCGATCCACCTTTTGATCTGAGTCTGTTTGCCAAAAGGACTTAACGCCAAGGTTGAGGACAACGCTATGTCAGCAAAAATCACGATTCTGGTTATGACCCTATTTATTTATGTATTGATTATAGCGGCCTTTAACAAGGCCAGAGTCAAATATTCAGGCGGCAAGGTCGAAGATGTGATCAATTTGATTTTAATCACTGTTGTGCTCATGTTTTTGGGCGATTATGTGCTTTTATTGGATCCCTATCTTGAAGAAAACATCCTTTTCACCCTCCAAGCCTTATTTCGAACAACTGCCCTGTCGTTTTTAGCTTATGGCGGCGCCAGAATTGCCGGCCGTTAGCTGTGCCGACAGACCTCGATCAGGGCAAATCTTCATCCATGGTTTTTGTTTAGAGCTGATATGTTTTTGTGCCCTGGACAGGGCCAGTTTTATCTCACTGATGGCGTGCTCACCATCGCCGATGCGGGCTTGATCGGTTTTGCCGCCCGGCAGTGCTGTGTCAATATCCTGTATGATAAGTTGTACCATCTTGGGGCCTAACAGATCTTGGACTTTTGACAGGATATTCAACAAAAATTCATTGAAACTCTTAATGAGTACCTGGCAGGCATCTTGATAGTTCGGTATGACGTTTAGTTCTTGCGAAATTTTACGGACATTAATGTCAACGCTGTGATTCGGTTGTAAGTTACGGAATATGTAATAGGGCTGGCAGGCGCTGACCTGTTTGGATTGGTCAAAAATTACCAACGCCTCGTTTCCGAGTTCACCTTCAATGTTGCGAAATAATATTTGGAGGATTCCGTGGTAAACTGTGATGATGGCTGCGTAATCCCTAGATTTTTGTTTTTGTTCTTTTTCATGTTGCTTTGCCGATGCCATTGCTGGTTCGTCGGTTTTTTGCTCAATAAGACCGGATGAAAGCAATGAATAGACGGTTTTGTAGCCGGAATATTCATCAAAGCCACCGTCCCGGATCACTTGCCGAAGAGAACGATGCCCGTCAACCAGACCCATGATCCTCAGTTCGGCAGCAGTCAAAGTCACTTGATCATTATCTTTGCCACTGATTTTACCGGTCAAACGATAAACGAGCATATCGCTGGGGATTTGTTTCTTCAGTACCGCTATTTCGTCTATTTTGCGGGAGGCCTCAAGCAGCAGGCTGACCACATTAATTCTAGCGACAATCATCCCTTTGGTGTTGAGCGCTGCATCTTCATATTCAAATTCGCCTTGGTTCCATAAAAACAAGTTGAATATGAGAAATTCAATCTGCTGCTGGATTGTATCTTTAAGTCTTTGCGGGCTGATGATATCCTGCTCGATGAGAACTTTGCCCAGGCGATCTTTTTTGTGGGATCCGGTTGCGTAAATGATTTCCCCGTCTTTCATATAAATTCGGATCTCTTTATCTTCATTGCGAACCTTCAGCACACCGGTCTTCTGATCATCGCTCAATAGCTGAAAAATACTGTTTAAATCAAATGTTTCGAAATTACCGGATAACGCCATAGGCAAACGGTCCTTTAATCATGTCGGAGAGCAGCGCATTGCAATAATGGGTGATTGCAGGTGGTCTCGGACAGCCGCCGCAACCGATTCTGTATTTCAAGGCATAATTTTATCCATATGGGCCAATCTTGTCAACGTTCCATAATACTTGACCCGCGACTGTTAAGCCGTATAAAGTAAGTCATTTAGCTTCATTTTCAGTACCTTTGCGTTAAAAGGAAGCGGTATCAGATCAGGAGAAAATTCCTATGGATATTTCGGTTTTGCGGTCCGCTATCAAAAATAAAGCCAAAAATGAGATGAATGAAGTTGAGGCCAAGTGTCTTCTGAATGAATTCAATGTGCCGGTGGTACCGGAAACGATGGCACTGGATGATAAGGAAGCCCTTAAAGCAGCTGACGCATTTGGCTTCCCGGTAGTGGTCAAAGGGCTGGGTTCTGCGTTGGCGCATAAAACCGAGCGGGGGCTGGTGCATTTAAACCTGAGCCATCAGAAGGCGGTTCAAAAAGCGCTGGCGGCCATCCGAGCAGCGGCAGGAGATGATTTGGAGGGGTTTGTCGTCCAGCCGCAAATCCAAGGCCAGCGAGAGCTGGTGGCCGGTTTGTTTCGTGACCCGCAATTTGGGCCGGTTATCATGTTTGGTATTGGCGGGGTGTTTACGGAAGCATTGGCGGATGTCAGTTTTCGCCTGGCCCCGATCAACGAAACCGACGCAAGCGAAATGCTGGGTGAAATTCGTGCCAGCGCATTTCTGGGCCCTTTTCGCGGAGAGCAGGCAATTAATCGTCAGCAGATTATACAAACCCTTATTGGGCTGTCCCGCATCGCAATTGAGTTTCCTCACATTGCAGAGATCGATATCAATCCACTGCTGGCGTCTTCCGACGGCCGACTCTGGGCGGTTGATGCTTTGGTGGTGCTCGGAAGCAAGACCGAAAAGGAACAGCTGTTACCGCCGCCTGTTTCCCCGGATGCCATTGGAGCTATTTTTTATCCCAAATCAATTGCTTTTGTAGGCGCTTCGGCCCAAATGGGCAAATGGGGCCACATGTTGATGGCAAACACCATCAGCGGCGGATATGAAGGCCAGGTGTTTCTCGTTAATCCCAACACAGAAACCATTGCCGGTCGCAAAACGTATCCCAGCGTCAGCGATATACCGGACCCGGTTGATCTGGCAGTAGTGACCATTCCGTCCTTCTTGGTGCTGGACCTCATTCCCCAACTGAAGCAAAAAGGCATCAAAAACATGTTGTTGATCACCTCGGGCTTTGGCGAAACCGGAGAAACCGGAAAACAATTGGAAGCTAAATTGGTGGCGGCCGCCCGCAAAGCTGACATTCTCATCCTAGGCCCCAACACCATGGGAATTTGCAATCCGCACATTCATTTTTACTGCACCGGTTTTCCCGCCAAGCCCAGAGCAGGATCAACTACCATGGTTTCACAATCCGGTAATATGGGCGTGCAGCTACTGGCCTTTGCCGAGCAACAGGGTATCGGGATTCGTGGCTTCTGCGGATCCGGCAATGAAGCCATGATGTGCATCGAAGATTATCTGGATGGACTGGAGGTTGACACCCTGACGCGCACCGCCGTGCTCTATATAGAAAGCGTTAAAAACGGACGTCGATTTTTTGAAGGCGCACGCCGGGTGGGGCGGAAAAAGCCCATCGTGCTTCTTAAAGGCGGTGAGAGTCAAGCGGGCAAAAGAGCCGCTGCCAGTCACACCGGCGCCCTGACCACCGATAAACGGGTATTTGATGCGGTATGTCGCCAGGCCGGTATTGTAAAGGTCGATGTGCCCATGGAGTTACTCGATTTGGGGGCCGCATTTTCATCGTTGCCCCTGCCCAAAGGCAGTCGCGTCGCCATCATGACACTAGGCGGCGGCTGGGGGGTCGTCACTGCTGACCTGTGCGCGCATTATGGCCTCGATGTAATTGCGCTTTCCCCGGACATCATCAAGGCCATTGACCAAATCCTGCCGCCGTATTGGAGCCGCTCTAATCCCATTGATTTGGTTGGTGAGCGCGATCCAACAATCCCCATGGCCGTTCTGGATTTGTTGCTCAAATGGGACGGCTGTGATGCAGTGATTAACCTGGGCATTGTTGGCCGTCGACAGGTAATGAAAAGTCACGGGGCAGCAGTGTTAAAGGCCGATCCGACGTATTCTGCTGATGTTATCGAAAAAATACACGCCGAATTTAAAAAATTTGAAAAGGATTACATCGTCCAGATCATCGATCTGATGGAAACCTATCAAAAGCCTGTTATAGGGGTCAGCATGCTGCCGGATGAGAAACACCAGACCGTTTATCCGCATCAAGACCGCCCTTACAAGGGTGTATTTTTCTCCACACCCGAGCGTGCGGTAGGCGCATTTGCCAAGATGGTGCAGTATCAAAGGTTTTTGAGTCGAGATGTGTGAAGATAAGTGAAAGTCTCACGTAAGATACAAAGATAATTTTAATGATTAAAATTAGTTATAATTTATATATAAATTAATACTTGAGATAAAATTTTGACTTGTACAGCCATTTTGCTTGTGATATGGTGCCGCTTCTTTATGTTTTGATCACCCTTGTAGCATTTGAATATCAATATCGCAAAAGTTCATCAAATGAATCCAGTTGCCCGAAAACCGAACTATCAGTATGATTTTGAAATCGGCACCCTCGTCAAAAGCCCCTGCCTGGAGTGCCCTTACAGGCCTTTATTTCCGCAATGCATGCACACTTGCAGTTATCTGGAAGAAATCCACACCGTCTTGAAAGAAGTCATATCCTGCACCCGCCGATCTTAAGATAGCAGATCCGTCTACGCTCAAACGAGCTTGGGGCTTCGCGCTCCGCGCTATGACCCCACAAGTCGCCGCGGCGTAGTTTGAAAAAGTGAAGACGGAAGCTCATTAGCGCGAAGAAGGGTCTTCTGACATCTGTTCTCTAACGTCTGACCTCTGTCATCCCTATTCTGACTTCTGTTTCCTGAAATCCCACAAAGCATCCCGCAAACCTGAAGTTCGCTGGATTCTGCGATTCAATGCACTCCGAAGGATCTCCGATTTTCCCCAGATGGTGATTTTTTTGCGCGCGCGGGTCAGGGCGGTGTAAATCAGTTCTCGCGTTAAGATCGGAACGTCTTTGTTCGGCAAAATCAGCAGCACATCATCAAATTCAGATCCCTGACTTTTGTGGACGGTCATGGCATACACCGTCTGGTGTGCTGGGAGTTGATGCGGCAAAAACCAACGGATGCCGCCATCACGAGCGCGAAAATAAACGACCAATTCGCCGCTGGTGTCACTATCCAATGGCAGGGTAATTCCGATGTCACCATTGAACAAGCCCAGTGGATAACGGTTGCGGGTAATTAATACGGGACGTCCCGCATACCATGGATTTTCCGCATGCGGATGAGGTTGAATTAAATAGTGGCGGCTTAAAATCTGCTCCGCCAGCAAATTGATGGTTTCAACGCCCAGCGGCCCGATATTAAGAGCGCACAGTATTTTAAAATGTTCCAAACATCTTAAAGCCTCTGCCGGATCTCGGGTCGTCAGACAGGGTCGATAAGCGCTGACAATCTGCTCGGGCAATGCAGCCATCAAATCGGCATCCAAGCTCAGCTTCTGCCATGCCAGAGATTTTTCAGCGCTGTCCTTTAGGATGTCTAAGGCGCGATCCACTTGTCCTGTGTTTATCGTCCGGCTCAAGGCGCCAATGCCGCTGCCGGTCGCAAAACGATAGCTTTTTTGCAGCACCACGATGGAATCCTGCAAACCGAATGCCGTATCAGCGGTTGGCACCATCAGATCCAGTTTTTCACCGGTACATTTCTGCAACTGGGTTTTAAACGCGGCTGAAAAACCGTGCATGACGTTGCGATCACAGATATCCCCCAGCACCGAACCGGCTTCAACTGAAGCCAATTGATCCTTATCGCCGATGATTATTAAGCGCGCTCTGTCAGGTATGGCTTGCAGCAATTTGGCCATCAGGGCCAGATCCACCATGGAAGCTTCATCCACAATCACCGCATCCGCCAGCAAAGGATTTTCTGCATTGTGGCGAAAATACGGTGACCCTTCAATGGGTTTGAGCAGGCGGTGAATCGTGAACACCTCAGAGGGAAATGCGCTTTTGATTTGCTCATTGCAGTCCATGTGTTGTCGGGCCTGCTCCAAAGCATCTGTGAGGCGAGCAGCGGCTTTGCCGGTTGGGGCTGCCAGATATATGTTAGGCCGCTGATCAGCGAGCAGTTCAAGCAGCAATGCCAATACTTTGGTGACCGTAAAGGTTTTGCCGGTTCCGGGACCGCCAGTGATGACGCAAAAATGCTTTAAACAGGCAACGGCTGCGGCTATTTTTTGCCAATCCACTTTCTGGTGGTCGGTTTCGGGAAATAAACGCTGCAGGATTTCCTTGAGACGATCAAGTTCCAAATCCTGCGGCGGAATCTGTGTTTTGCGTTTAATCGAATGGATAATCGCTTGTTCGTATTCCCAGTATCGGTAAAGATAGAGCCGATGATGGGGATCCAAAATTAACGGGCGAATGTCACCGGGGATGCCGATTGCCGGGCTGGCTTTCAACTTTTCTAACCAAACATCCAGCGGCGGACAAATCACTGACAGGGTTGTGTCCGCCTTGTCATTCGCTAGTCTCTGACCGGCAACCGTTTCAAGATCCAGACAAATATCGCCCCTGCCGGTGGCATGGCTCACCAAACCGGCGGCTAAAAATAGGTCGGCATCATGATCCGGTGAACAGTTACTGATAAATGCCGCAAAATGAACATCGATGGCTGACAGCATTCCGATCGTTTGCAGTTCTCTGATTGTGTCTTTATTCATATCATCTGTGTTTGCTGCCCGGGCTGAAGTGGATCTGGATTAACTACCACCAAAGCACGAAACGAAGAAAACACGAAAAAGAGGTATTAATTTCTTTCTTTTAGTATTCCGTGTCCTCGTGGTTTTGCATTTTTGTAAAAATTTCGTGCCTTCCCTCTTTTGTGCTTTCATAGTTGTTAACATTTTGTTTTAAAAATCATGCGAATTTTTCAAAATCCGGGATAAGCGCTTTTCCCAGATCGTTGATGAACGACGCTGGCGGTCTATCAAAGTAAATGCCAAATTCCGGATTCCGCTGCTGATCAATTCCCCGGATAAACAGATACAGCGCACCGCCAAAATCGGTTTCATATCGGAAAGCAGTATTTTTAAGACGCAGATACTGGCAAAGTGCCAGCACATAGAGATGATACTGCAGGACATAATAATTAGTTTGCATCACATCAGCCAGCGCATCGCGCCGGTAATCGTCAATTGCAGGACCCAGATAATTGGATTTCCAGTCCACCAGAAAAAACCGATTCTGGTGCATAAAAATCAGATCGATATATCCTTTCATAAAGCCGCTGACCGGACTGAATGTCAATTTTCCCATCCGCACTGGAAAATGGTTCTCAGTTTTGCCTGCGCCCGGGCGGTTGAAAAGGCGCTGCAGGTTTGACGGCCGAACCATTTTTAGCGGAAAATAAAATTCCATCTCATTGATGCGATGCTCGAAATCAATTGCGGACAGTGTCAACTCTGGCTGACTTTTCATCAGTGGAACATGAAGCACATTGGTGATGGTGTCGGCGACGACATTTAGCCAGGCATCACCGAAACCATACACCTGCAGGGCACGTTGAATGATTTGGAGTAAATCATCTGAATAGGCGCTGGTATAATCCAGATGCTCAAAGATATCGTGAAAAAAATTTCCGGCACGGGATCCTCTGGGAAATGCGAAAATCGAGTCACGTGCTGCTGATTTCCGCAAATTTTTATCATTGACGTCCATGACCGCAAGGTGCCTGGTGATGGCGCCCAGGGCATCTCGATCCGGCTGATCGATGTCGGCGATCTGTCTTGATATCAGGGCCGAATAACTGGACACCTTCCAGCTGGTGTTAATTTTGCCCTTATAGGTGCGGCAACTTAGTGTATCGGGGGTTTCAGTTTGGTTCCGAAAGCGGCGATCCGAGGATTGAGGCAAAGGAACCACCTCAATGGTGTTGCGCGATGATGTGGCCAAGTCTGCCAGATCTGCCAGACGCTGCGCATCAGACAGGGGCTTGACCTGCTGTTTCAGATTGCCCACCCTATCAGCGGATGGCTGATGGATCAGGGCATCTGTTTTTGCGTGCAGCAAATAAGCCAGCGCCGATGAGTCTGCGGTATTGATACGCCCCCAAACCAGGTAGCATTTGTGTTTAGCGCGGGTTAGAGCCACATACAACAGACGGATATTTTCGGCCAGCAGCTCGTTTTGGGTGAAAACCAGGTTGGTGTCATAGGCGTCTGAACCTAAATCCATCGTCAAAAACGAATCTTTGCCCGACGCTGCAGGGTGGTGAAAAATGATTTCAGAATCTCTTACATATGAGCCTTCCCAGTTGTAAGGACAGAATACGACCGGATATTCCAGTCCTTTGCTTTTATGAATCGTCACAATTTGGACGGCCCGGGCGTCACTTTCCAATCGGAGTTGATGCTCTTCCAAACGCGGTGATTTGGTATCGCGCTGCTCCGCGAGCCATTTGATCGTGGCACGCATACCAAAGTTTCGCTGAGTGCACTCCTGATGAATGATCTCTGCAAGGTGTAGCAGATTGGTCAAGCGGCGCTCCCCATCTGCAAAAGGCAACAGGAGTTGCCGGACATTTTCTTGCTTTAGCAATTTGCGGAACATTTGCATAAAACCAGAGTGCCGCCACAACTGATGGTATTGACGAATTCTGATTAGTAGATCCTGCCACAAATGGACATCGGTGTCAGCGGAAAGCAAGTCTTCGCCCCGGGCACCCATCATATCCATTGCCAGGGCTGCTCTGAGAAGCGCGGGGTTATCCGGTTCACAGATACTCATCAGGACTTTTTCAATCTCCATCGCTTCATGGGAGTCAAAAATGTTGCCCGTGCTGTAGAGAACCGAGGGAATGCCTTTGGCAGACAAACACTTTTTGATTTGTTGCGCCTGACGGTTGGTTCGAACCAGAACAGCAATGTCGCCCGTTTGCCATTGGCCGGTCTCCGGGTGGGCAATCTGACAGATTTCTTCGGCAACGGCATCAGCGATCAATCGCGTTGCTGTGGTTTTGGTTACGGGCTTATCCTGATCTGTGTGCAGTCTTGAATCCAGGTACCATAGCGATAGCGGCGGTGTTCCGTTTTTCAGCTCAGGGTTTTGTTTTTGCCCTGCTCTGGCCGGTTGAAAGGAAATGTCCTCAAAAAGAAACGGCGTTTTCACGTTTGAAAAAAGCGTATTAACGGCGTTGATCAGTTTTGCCTGCGTGCGCCAGTTCTCCGTCAAAGTAAATTTTGACTTGGCATCCCTAACGGCTTTTAAGTACGAAAATACATCTGCGCCGCGAAAGCTGTAAATCGCTTGCTTGGGATCCCCGATCATAAACAATAAACTTTTCGAATCTGAAAACAGACGGGAGAAAATATCATATTGGACGCTGTCGGTATCCTGGAATTCATCGACAAGTGCAGCTTGGTATTTTCGGCGGACGGCATCTGCAAGCGGATTACCGCTTTTGGAGGTCAGCGCCTGCTTTACCAGGATCAGCAAATCATCGAAAAACTGAATATTCTGATCGGCTTTTAGGACCTTCAATTCAGTGGGTGCGATGTCCAAAAGCTGCTTTTTAAGATAAACCGTGTATTGTTGCAGCTCGATTTCCAGCTCTGCGGCCCTGTGGTAAAGGGCATCGCAGGCAATAAAAAAATCGTGATTGGGTGCCGTTTGGCCCTTGCGGACCGAATCATTTAATTTGCGCGCGGTAAATTTTTCAAAGTTCTTGAACAGGGGAAACCCTGTGTTGTTGGGCTGCACATAGAGATCCATCTTTTCAATCAACGACAGTATCATCAGATCGCGCCGACTCCTACCGCCGAAATTTTGTGCCGGTTTCAAACTGCCGTAATGGGTGCCGCTCAATGCGGGATCAGCCAACGCTTTTTGGACTGCCCGGCGTGAAGCGGGCCATTGACTTATGATATCTTGAAAGGCTGTGCGAAAAGCAGGTAATGCGTTTAAATCCGGTTTGCGCATCTGCGGTATGATGTCTATTTCAGCGGCCCCTATTTTGCCGAGCAATTTCTGAAATGAAGCAGGTCCTTTGAGCTTTTGGGTTAAATAAGCGATACATTCCAGCGGCGCATCATACAAATGACGCCGCCAAAAGTCTTCGGCTACATCGCGCTGCCATTCAGACGGATCAGAGACCAGCTCGGTGTCAAACAGATTTGATGTCTCAAAAGCGTGCTCAAACAGGATACGGGCGCAAAATCCGTGGATGGTGAAAATGGGCGCCCGGTCAAACTCAACCAGGGCATCATGAATCATGGCAATGGCTGCTGAATGATCCGCATGCCGCTCAAGCAATGCCATCAGCAAGGGGTCTTTATCAGATCCCTTTGCAAAGGCTTTTTCAGCCTGTAGCAATTTGTGACGAATGCGATCTTCCAGTTCCGCGGTGGCGGCTTTGGTGAAGGTAACCACCAAAATCTGATCGACCAGGAGCTGTTTTTCCAGTATCAATCTCAGAAACAGGCCCTCGATAGTGTAGGTTTTGCCGGTGCCGGCACTGGCTTCAATCAGATTGATGCCTTCGAGAGGAGTGTTTATGAGATCGAGGGGTTTCAATTTAGAGTACCTTTTAAATAATTTCTATAAATCAAATGGGCACGTTTTAAAAAAGCTCAGGTGTTCCGCCGCAGGCGGATTAAGGTTTCAGGGAATGTATGACAGAATGCGCAACCTAATTCATATCTACGTCTTCTATTTCGTAATACTGACACCTGAATCCGCCTGCGGCGGAACACCTGAAACCTGCTCTTTTGATGATTACATTTTTGCATTGAGTCGATAGACAAAAGCGAGCACCTCCGCTACGGCCTGATACAGTTGCGGTGGAATTTGTGTTTCCAGATCGAGAGCCTCCAACACTTGAACCAGATTTTCATCTTTTACGAGCGGCACCTGATGGGCTTTGGCAGTTTCAACGATTTTTTCAGCCACCAGCCCTCTACCCTTGGCGACCACTCTGGGAGCAGCATCCTTATCTTTATCGTAGGTGAGCGCAGCTGCCTTTGATTTTTTTTCCATTGTCAAATCCTTAAGTCAATCTGCCGATCACTGATGAGTTCCAAATCAATATGATGAAATTCATTGATTTTTTTCTGAGATACCACGGTTTTCAAAACCAGGTAGTCAAAAAGAGGCTTTAAAGGATCACGGATTTCTGAATAGTAGTTTTCCAACTGCGTTCGTGTATCATCATCTTTGACAAAAAACGTAATGGTTAAATCCTTATCAAGCATGAAAAAATCTGTCCGAATTTCGCCGATACGGTCCATCTCCAGCAGGAGCGAGATTTTGAATCCGTTCTGAGCGCCGTCCTGGTTCTTTTTGGGGCAATATAATTTTAAGCGCGCTTTTTCCCGATTTTCCTTTAAAGGCAGCGTGAAGCTAAAAACTTGGTAGGGCTCGGCCAAATCATGTTTGCGAACGGCGCGGGACTGCTGGTCCTGGATATCGGTCAACAAAATGTCGAGAGTCCCTTTAAAGTTCGCCAGACTTTTGTCGTCGGGAAACTTAGCATTGGCCTCCGGCGTCTCCAGGTAGGCTTTGAGCATGAGAAGGATGGGCTTTAGGTCCCGTCCGATGATGTGTTGGATCCGCGGGTCATGAACAAGTTCTTTGATATTTTGAGCATCCGGGCGCTGGCTAACTGTATGGATCAATTCAGCGATGTTTTTCTCAAAAAATAAGCCGCTATTCTCAACATAGGTTTTAATCAAAGGAAGCCATTTGCGGATATCCTGGCTTAAATCAAGCTGTGCAAAATGCGCCTCTAAGGCAGTCAAGGCCTGGTTGACGTGAACCGGTGGTGATTCGCTGCCGGGCGATGCTTGCAGCATATGCTGGGCCGCCTGTTTGATCTCGGACTGAATTTTATTGAAAAGGTCGAAAGATAGGATTTCCAGGCGATTGGATACCGTTTTGTCTGTGCTGATCGTGCCGGTGTTTGGATCGATGACTTGCAGGCGAAGCTGCCCAGCGGTGTCGGTCACTTTGGCAACGAAGTCGGCTCCGGCTTTAACCGGAAACTGGATTTTTGCCAGGGCACGAAATTTGCCAAAATCAACCAGGGCGCGCTGATCGTCTTTGACCTCAATGATCTTTATATCAAAGATGTCACCCGGTTTGATGATTTTTTGAGCCCAGGCAGATCGATTGATATGTGGATCAAATATCGTTTTAATGAGTAAAGATAGATCCATATGTCATACCATTTAGCTGCGAAGCGACGGATGTTAAAAACCTCGAGGACGAATAGGATCCATGATTGATTATCGCCCTCATGCTCTTAATTTTAAGGTTAATGATTAAAAGCCATTATTCTTCTTTTTCGGTGTAATATACACCCGGTATCCAGCTCTTTTTTATTTTAGCGGTTTGGTTTGGATCCCCCTCGTCTTCGTGCACAAACTTAAAATTATTCCAACCGATCCGTATCATATCATTGTGGGCCAGCTTTTGACGCCTGATTTCTTTGCCGTTAACAAAGGTACAATTGGTGCTTTTCAAATCTTCGATATAATACTGAGGCTCTTCAGCGGATTTATCAGGTGCTTCAACAGTAATAACCGCATGTTGCGAGCTGACCACCGTGTCGTCGATAAAAATATCGCTCTGTGGATCACGCCCCATGGTAAGCGCCGGTTTATCTATTTTGAACTTTTTAATGGCCACACCTTCGTGCAGCTGAACGATCATTGCCATTGGTTTCTCCCTTATGATGGTGATGTTGTCATGGGTTCTTTATCGGTTGGCCGCTTGCCAGCAACGGCCCGAAGACGGCCCTGGAAACCTGTGTAAAAGATGCATCCAGCGGATCCGTGCCTTTAAAGCAAATATCAATATAGGGGTCATCTGATTCGCCTCTGGTGTAATCACTGCCAGACCATTTTTGCCGGGCGAAAGTCATTGCTGCTTTTTCTGACTTGCCGTTGAGCTGCTGCTGCACATATTCCAAAGACGTGCTCGGAAACAGATGCAGCGGTTCTTGCAAGCCTTTTTTTAAGATAGCGATCAAATCAGTCAGACATTGGTGCGATTTTTGAACGGGCTGAAATTGCCAAAATGAATCTTTAAAAACCATTATGCTGGTGCACTGCCAATCAAACTGGGCGACTGCATTATATGCAAGATGGTAAATCCACAGACGCAGGAGATCCTGCGCCCGCTGGTTGGCATAACGGTAATGCACCAGTCCGTTCTTATATATTTGAGGACACCTGTACAACAGATTAACGCCACCGATATCGATTTGTTCTTCCAATGGGCCCGCAATGGGTTTTGCCAGCAGATCCTCTACTCTACTGGCAAATTGCTCTACGGACCTGCTCATTTCATTGTATACCAAAGTGCCGACATTGCCATGCGGAAAATGACCCATGGCCATTTGGGCCGGTCGAGCTGATTCCAGGTCATTGCCGGCCATGCGGGTATCCATCATGCTCTGGCCGGCGTAAAATTGATCTAAAGGACTTAAGACAAAATCTTCACGTTTATCTGCCAAGGCGTCAGGATGACCCAGATAAATGCCCAGTCGTTGCTGAAGTATAAAACGGGTCGGATGACTGAAAAAACGACACAGCGTTTCAATATCCAGGTTGCGCCATTCGTCACGCTCTGAGGCCTTTAAGGGGATCGGTCGGCTGACCAGCGGTGTTGTTTCTTTGGTTTGTTTTATAAAAGCTGCCGCTTCGCAGTTTTCTTTAGAATAGCTGAAAAGAGAAGCGTTTTTTTCAAAATATTGGGGTGCAAAAGCTTGCAGACGATGAAAAGAGAGTACATGATCATGAATTTTTTTTCCTGGCACATCGAATCCCTTCTCGATCGTATCGAGCAGTTCACTGACCAAAACCGATGGAGGTATGCGGCTGTTGTCCTGGGGGCTTTGTCCCACATAACTGATATAAAGTTTGTTGCGGGCTGAAATGATGGATTCCAGAAATAAATATTTGTCGTCATTTCTGCGAGATCGGTCACTGGGTCTCGGGACCTGGGCGATCAGGTCAAACGATAGAGGTTGAGAATCCCGCGGAAAGGTGTCCGAATTCAACCCCACCAGACAGATCACTTTGAATGGAATGCTGCGCATCGGAAGCATGGCGCAGAAGGTCACGCCGCCGGTCATGAATCCGGATCCAAATCGCAAGTGGTCCAAATGCCGCTCCAAGTAAAATTGAATGGGTTCCAGTTGAAGTTTTTCATGGAAGGCTACATCAAACTGGCGCCGGCTCAGTTCATCTATGCTCTTTCGTAAATTTCTTATTTCGGACTGCGCATCTTCATCTGGCAGAAAGAAATCTTCCAGTAGCCGTCTAAAAAACAGGCTCCATGCCTGCAGCGCTTTCGATTCATTCAAGCTCTGAGTGTTTTGAAAAACGGCATCACTAAAATCCAAAAATTTTCCGAAGCTATGAATTTCATTTCCCTCAATTTCATCGTAAGGCAAGATATCGCCAAACATCCGCTGGTTACCTCCCGGCATGGCATAGCCCAGCAACAGCTTCCGAATACCGGCATGCCAGGTATTTTCAGAAACTGGCGGCAGACCGAGCCGGTGCCGATGGTTGGCGTCGATTCCCCAACGAATCCGCGTTTCACTAATCCAGCGCTCGACAATTTCAATATCAGAGCGCTGAAGTCCGAACTTTGCACGAATAGCCGGAATTTCCAGCAGGCGCATGACGCGTGCTACGCTGAAGCGAGAGCCCTTGAGGTCCAAAATTGTAAAAAAGCCGTCAGTCAGCCCTCCCTGTTGCCGGGCGCCCCGATCGGCAATGCTAAACGGAATAGAAAAATGTTCATCGGTCTGGGCATCAAACACCGCCTGAATGTAAGGTGCGTATGTTTCAATGTCAGGTGTCATGACTACGATATCTTTGGGCAGCAATTGGGGGTCGGATTCAAACATCGCCAACAGATGATCATGCAGTACTTCAATTTCACGCATCGGACTGTGACAACACTGAATTTGTATCGATGTATCCGATGGATCAATTGCAAACACCGGCATGCGGGATGCTGTCGTCACATTTTGGACGGGACTGTCTGTGCTGGCATTAGCCGGTTGCCGCGCTCTTAAATTTAAAATGTCAGACTGAATGCAGCTGAGCAGATCATTGCACTGTGGGTCCTGATAGGTTTCGTGCATGTGTAAATCAAAATTGGTGATCATCGTATGAAAATCTTTACCGTGCGCTCCCATCGAGGCCAACAATCGGTTGCCCTCTTCCAGGTGCAGATCATCAACCCCATCGGCTGAATGCGAGTAAGTGCGCCGGATGCGTCGCATTTGCTTTTCAGAAACAATGTCGCCCCAGTATTCCTGACAGGGATTGAGCACAAAAAGGTTTATGTCAATCACCCGAGACAGGGCCATAAATGTCTGCAGGTGGAAAAGCGGCAGATAGGATATGCCGAACATAAATATGCGCTGCGGAAGATCGGTGAAGGCTGCTGGATCGTTTTTAATTTTTTTAATCAAATCAAGCTGCTGACGGGCGCGGTGGCGTGCAGGCTGTTTTGCCTGCAATTGCCGCCAGAGCTCGGCCTGCCAATGATCCTTGGCATGTTCGGGATTTTCGCCCTGCTCCCAGCCAAAGATCATTTCAGGTCGAAACACCAGATACTGATCATAAAGATCGGCCAGTTTGCTGGCAAGCTGCATTGCCTTGAGGCGGGTGGCATCATCCGCTAGATAGTTTTTTAAACGCGTAAAGGCCGGGCTAAGAATGCAGTCTGGAAGCACTTTCAAAATTTCAAATGGCAAAACATCCGGATCAAAGGGTGATGGCAGCTCGTCGTCCGGCATGAGCTGTTGGGCGATTTGATCCAGGAACGAATTGGGAAAAGGAAACTGGATGTTGGCGCAAATACCATTTTGCTGTGCAAGTTGTTGCGATATCCAGCGTTCCATGCCGGTGCTCTGAATGACGATAATTTCAGGTCGCAGTGCATCAGACATGGGTGCTTTCAACTGTTGGGCCAATTGCGCCGCCAGAACCTCAAGTTTGTTGCTCGTAAAAATGTTGGCACCGGGCATCTGCTGCTGTCTTTCTTTAGGTATACGACTCGGAAACTGGCTATTCGCAATTGAACGCTCAAGCAATGAATGATACAAAAATGAAAAAACGCATCTGCGCAAAGGCTTTCAAAACCGCAAATACCAATCGCAGCGCAACATCAGGGCTTTGCGCTTTTTGGCCAACGTGTAATCCTTCACTGCTCCGGCAGGTGGTATTCGGAAAACGGAAAGCGCGTGATAGGTTGTGAGACGTCCAATTCGTATCATAAGCGCGGATGACCTTATTTGTCAAACAGTCCGATCAGCGCAACCACTAACGACAATACCGCCTACGGAACGTTTTTTTTGCCAAAATGTCCTTTTCCTTCTTGCTTTTTATCCTAGGTCTTTGGTGTCGATCAATTTACGACTGATCCAACCCTAACAAAGGAGGTGCCATGGTCCAGGCGGATCGCTCTGCAGGTAAGAAACCTTTCTGGAAAAAAGCCGTCAAACCCGCCATTTTCCTCGCCCTTGGCATCCTCATCGCGTTCCCCCTATTCAGCATGTCTTACTACACCATGGTTCGCGCCTCCACGCCCGATTTTTGCGCATTATGTCACGAGATAAAACCTGCGGTGGTGGCCTGGCGCTCCTCCACGCATGCCAACAACGCTACCGGCGTTGTTGTCGATTGCATGGACTGTCACCTGCCCGTTCCCCAGGATACCTTCAAATTTTTCTTTACGTTGCGTCCGCAGGATTTTAAGGCGTTTCCCTCCGGGACCAACTGGCAGGATGAGCGCCAGAAAATGAAAAACATCTGCAGCGCCTGCCATGGAAATTCCTGGAACAATGACTTTTATGATGGTTTTGACAAGGCGGTGCAGGAGTATAGTGAGGTATACTTCAAGCCGGCCAAGGCCAAACTTGATGAGCTATACGAAAAGGGCCTGCTGGACAAAACCAAGTTTTTCGACGAGCACTTAGAAGTCGAATACTATGAACTGTGGCGCCACGAAGGCCGGCGGGCCCGAATGGGGGCGATGATGATGGCGCCAGATTACGCCTGGTGGCACGGCATCTACGAGTGCAAACTGCGTTTTGCCAATTATATGGAAGAGGCTAACCACCTGATTGAAACCGGTAAAAAAGCTTACATTTCCAAGGATTTTCCCAACGCGACCGGCAGCACCGAGCGACCCAAAGCGATATTCAAAGAATAGCATCGCTCATCTTAACCTAAAAACCCTGCGGCCGATCCAGCTGTAGGGTTTTCTTTGTCTCTCAATGGTAAAGGTATTATTGATATTAGCTACCGCTGCCAACCAAATAATTGAATAAGTAAAAAGCCATTTTACGTTTTATATAATTGAAAACCATCTCAAAAATAGTAGATCACGCCCAAGGGCAAGGCGCAAGCCGATTCGAAAGTGGAGTATACACGATAGTATTCGAGCATTTCGAATCGGTTTGTAACACAGCCATTGGGCGTTAGGTGCATTTTTGAGATGCTTTTGTTATTCCCAGCGGTTATCCCCCTTATGCTCCAAATCAATAGTGTCGTCCTGCTCCCCTTTTGGTGTGAAACGATCATGCTGGACGTGAATGGAGGAGACGGTGCCCTGCTCGCCGATGAAAGAATTTAAAAGCCAGCTAATAAAGCTGATCAGCAAGGAGCCGAATATGGCCGTCCAAAAACCATAAACACCAAAACCCGGAATGAGGCCGGATGCCATTTTGAGCATGAGCGCGTTGATAATAAATGTGAACAGACCGAGGCTTAATATGTTTATGGGAAGGGTCAGCAGCAGGGCAATCGGTCTTAATACCGCATTCAAAATTCCCAATACAGCGCCTGCAAAAACAGCGGAAAAGAAACCGCTCACTTGGATACCATCCAGCAAATAAGCTGTGGCCACTATAGCGGCCGTGGTCGTCAGCCATCGTATTAGAATACCGGCCATCGTTTTATCCATTAAAAAAGCATCTCATTCATAGGGATGAGATGCTCGAGTCAAGAAAGGGCCACCCTTTTTATCGAAAAGGTCATGTCCGCGCGCAACCTTCTTCAATCCGCCGATATTTGTGGTAGTTGTAACCGTGGCAACGCTAAACACGCTATGGGAGCCGAATGATGTTTAGTAATGGCTGTTGATTTTTTCCCTTAACAGATGCGAGCATCTGAAGGTTACCACTCGGCGTTGGTCGAGAAGCATGTCCGCTCCGGTAGCAGGGTTACGTCCACGACGTTGATTCTTTGCCTTGACACAAAATTTGCCGAAACCGCTGATTAAAACATCTTCGCCTTTTTCTAAATTGCTTTTCATCAGCTCCAGCAGCGTCTCAAGCAATTCGGCGGATTTGTTTTTAGGGTAACCAAGTTGCTCATGAATGGCATCAACTATCATTGCTTTTGTGAGTGTCATAGATCAACTGCTCCTCCGAAGCGTTAATGACTTATATAATTTTGCACGCAAGTGCTAACTTATCCAGATGGTGTTTGTCAAGAAATATCTTAAATTTAAGCAAATATTTAATGGTATTCTGCGAAAAGCATGCCAGAAAAAAGTAAAAATTCGAAAAATTTTGTATAAATTAACTCTATTTTTTAAATAATAGAAGATCGGATCATCTTGCAATGACCGCAGTGAAGTAGAGACGATGCTGTATAGGTGGATCAGATGTGCTGATCAAGCAAGACATGTTTTACAAAGCCGGTTTGATGCCATCGAAGTCCCATGCGCAGTTGTCAATAGCTACTCATGCTCTGTGGCAATGCGTTCTTTGTTGGCTTCAAAAGTTTTGGGGCCGATACCGGGAACCTGGACAATATCTATAGGTTCTTGGAATGGACCATGCGACTCCCTGTACTCGATGATCACAGCCGCTTTTTTGGGCCCGATACCTTTTAGCTGCGCCAATTCCTCTGCCGATGCTGTGTTGATATCAATTTTGGATAGGTCTTGGGCCTGCAAACTGGAGAGCGCTAAACAGATGATTGCAATGACAACCATGAATTGAAAACGGGATCTTTGTTGCCGCATGTCACACCTCCGTTGAAATAGGGTTTTCAGATTTATTAAAAAAAGTTGCGGTCTTCACCACTTTTTAGGCTCACTGCAGTGTTGCAAATTTGCAATTGGTTCACATTCAATTGCATGCATCACCGATTTCATCGAACCAAAATGAATCAGCCACCCGTTTGTCACAGGTGGCTGATTTTCGAAGCGCTCACATGATGGAGTATGCGCTTACTGCGCAATGATCTGATCTTTGATTCTGTCAAACGTCCGCAGCCCTATTCCCGGAACATCCATAAGTTCTTCGGTAAGTTTAAAAGGACCATATTTTTGGCGATGTTCAATAATCCGCACTGCGTATTTGGGACCGACATTTTGAAGCCCTGCCAATTCTTTGGCCGATGCCGTATTGATATTTAGCCGTTCACTTTCCTGTCCCCATACCGGATTTATACCCATCAACGTGATCAACAGGATTGTTAAACCAACCCACAATACCGTGTCCCGTTTCATCATTCAATCACCTCCAGACGTTTACAGCAATAGCGATTAAGTAAGCTTATTTTATCTGAAGGGCATGCGTGTCGCAATAGGTCAACTGTCGTATTTTTTTTAATACTTTATACGTAACTGAACGACAGAAGTACTAGGAAAGGCGGTGGACTCAGGGCATTTTATAAGGTAAAAGTATTATGCCATTGGCTGTTATTTGTTATTCGTTATTGGTTATTAGACTTGACGAATCAGATATCTGCAGCAACGTATAATTTGTTTAAGACCGCACAATTAAATCGTATTTTTACCAATAACCAATAACAGATAACCATTAACCTGCCGTAGAGCGATCGCGCTCAACGGATAGCGGCACACCGGCCTTATAGCAGATCCCATTTCCTTTTAGACGGTAATGGGTCACGGCTGCAGATACAATCACCGAAGCGCCCTGCGGCATGTGGGTTTCTGTTTGAAGATCACTGTCAACAATGGTCAGATGCCCTTGAGTGCAGATGATAATTTCAACGTTACGTTGCTGCGGACTCTGATATTCGCTGTTGCCTTGCAATGAAATAACCGACAAAACAAATTCTGCAGCTGGGCTGCGATAAATCAGTTCATTTGCAGCCGTTGACTCGGGTTTTAACAGCGTGATGTCCTGACCCTTAAATTTCAAGACGCGCAGCAATTCGGGCACATCCACGTGTTTGGGTGTCAGACCGCCGCGCAGGACATTGTCAGAATTTGCCATCAACTCAATTCCCAATCCCTCCAGATACGCATGCAGTTCGCCTGCATCTAAATAGATGGCTTGACCTGGCTGCAGGCAGATCAGATTCAGAAGAATCGGCGAAAGCGCACCGATATCTTCCGGATAGGTTTCAGCAAGTTTTAGCATCCATTCAAATTCCGGTTGTGAGGTGGCCAAATCGCCTGCATTGAGTACAGCTTCCGCAACCACCCTCTTCTTTCGCGCTGAATCTAAAGACATCAATGAGGTGTAAAATTGCTGCAAGCCCTGGGTTGTTGGTTTGCGCTTGAATTCTGAAATCAGTTCGTTGAGCTGTTTTAGATTCAGTTGCTGCAGGAAGGTCAGGATATTTGGAATTCTTCTGAAACGACTTAAAGCCCAAAATGGGGTTAAGGCACAAATACATTCGGGTTTATGATAGTTGTCACGATAGTTGCGGTTGGGGGCATCCAGGGGAATTTTTTGGGCGTTTTCCTGCTGAAAGCCAATCTGTGCTTGGTTCAAGTCTGGATGGACCTGGATGGAGAGTGGCTTTGCGGCCGCCAATACCTTGAACAGAAACGGCAGATGATTATGAAATTGTTGGGCTACATCGGGGCCTAGAATATTTTCTGGATCCTGATCAATAAGCTGTTGCAGTGAGACCCATTGATCATTGTGATATGCCCTTGACGGTGCTTTGGGATGAGCGCCCATCCAGAGCTCTGCCTGAGGTCGGTTTTCGGTGTTTGGCTGCCCTAATAAGTCCGGAATCGCTCGGGTCGAACCCCAAGCGTATTCCTGAATCGTATTGTTTAAAAGACTGATGCGGATCATCATCTACCCCTTGGAATGGATACGTTGTTTTTACGATAGTACCGCTGATACCGGCTTGGTTCTTTTATTATGCCCATCTGCGGCGGCCATGTCAAAAAGGCGCTAGCGGTTATCTGTCGAATTTTTGAAATCAGGGCATCTATGGACCCTTCTCCAACCTATTGATAATAATAGGTAAAATTTCAAAGACTTGACCAAGAGCCCTTTTTATAATATAAATAATGATAATAGCTAGTTAGTTGATGCTTATCGGAAAAATGGCTGCTCTGCTTCAATGGCAGACATGTATTGGCTGCCATGCGGTAATCAACCGTTTTGGCGATGTGTCTTTCGAAATGGCGTGATCTTCCGCCAACCATTAAGAATAGCAAGGTGTTTGCCAGGCCGTATTCAGGTTTTCGCTGACGGCGACATCCAGAGGGCTACTCTGTTAAACGGGAACCTGCTGACGAAAAACCTGCATAGAGCGCACGGTCGCTCAGCCAGATAAAGCGAAAAAGGCCTCTTTCGAATGAAAGTCAGTTTGATGCCAAACAGCGTCTTGTAATAGTAGCATCAAAATTCATTTCATTCGCCAAAAGTCAACCAAATTCTGAAAAATTAATATATGATTGAAATCGAATCTTCGGGTATCACTGACATCGGCAGAAAAAGAGAACAGAATGAAGATTCCTTATTCTACGATGACAGTTTAGGGCTTTACGTAGTTGCTGACGGCATGGGCGGGCACAATGCCGGTGAAGTCGCCAGCAAGCTGGTTGTCGAGACCATCCGCGATTACCTGAACCAGAATTCAGCTGCCGACGCACAGCAGCAGTTGGTAAACGCAGATCGAAAACTTTCCAAAGATGCCCGCAGATTACTTGCCGGTATTTACCTGTCTAACCGTATTGTTCATCAAACTGCGTTGAAAAATGAGAATTACAGGGGCATGGGGTCCACGGTATCTGCTGTGTATTTTACGGACCGGACTTTTATTGTCGCCAATGTGGGAGACAGCTTGGTTTACTTGATCCGCGACGGTAAAATCAACCTGTTGTCTGTGCCCCACACCCTGGTTGCCGAACAGGCCGAATTGGATCCGGAAAACGCTGAACTGCTCTGGAACGATTTTAAGCATGTGCTGACGCGAGCAATGGGCGTTGACGAATCCGTGAAGGCTGACATAAACGAAATGCCGTTTTATAGACACGATGTTTTGGTGCTCAGTTCTGATGGATTAACCGATAAAGCAACACCCGAAGAGATTCTGGAATTGGTTGAAAACCAACGGTCGGACAGCGCCTGTCGAAAACTCGTGGATCTGGCAAATGCTCGAGGCGGTGAAGACAATATCACCGCAATTGTACTGCGAATCAAATCGGATGCTACGAATAACCGTGGTATTTTAGGTTGGTTTAAAACCATATGTAAAAAATTTATGAACAGCGATTTGGCTCAAAAAGCTTAAAAACGTAATAGCGCCATGCCGAAAATTTCACTCAAATTTCAAAACAACACGCTTGCCGATTATCACCTGCCGCCCGGGTGTTCCTTGAAAATCGGACGCCGCAAAGACAACGATATCGTCATTGATAATCTGGCGGTTTCCAGTCACCATGGGAAGATCGATTCAGCCGGTGATGGGTTCGTTTACATCGATCTGAAAAGCAAAAATGGATCCTTTATCAATCAACAACTGGTGACCTCGCATTGGCTGCAAGACGGTGATGTCATCTATATTGGCAAGCATTCCCTGACCTTTGCTTATTTTGAAAGTGAAGTCCACCCGGATGATAAAGATCAGAGTGAAATGGAAAAAACCATGGTAATGGACACCAATGAATACCGATCTATGGCCCACCAAAACGATGCTGAAACTGCTAATGCAAAGCCATCCAAATCGGCTGTACCCAAGAAAAACAAAAAAAAGTCGGTCCGAGGATTTATTACCTTTCTGTCCGGTGGTGAAGGCACTTTGGCGCTAAAACAAAAGGTGACCAAAATCGGCAAAGACGATTCTAGTGATATCGTCCTCAAAAGATGGTCGGTCGGCAAGACTGCCGCCACCATCAGCCGCACCCGTGATGGCTATTATTTTAGTTATGTGAGCGGTTTTGCAAAACCCAAAGTGAATGGTAAAAAGGCTTTTAAAAAACCGGTAAAATTAAACGAAATGGATATTATTAAGATTGGACCCATCAAACTACAATTCATCGGCAAAAAATCAAAAAAACAAAACGCCTGATCAGCCCTTTGACGTGGAATTTTAATCGATCGAAAAACCGCTAAGACTATTTTCTTATCACAGATCACTTCTTTCCATCCCATCATACAAGCTGTATTTCTTATATACGAACAGCACATAAATTGCGGATGCCAACCCTGCATTTGGTCATTGAAAAAAAGTCCTTTGCGATTTATGTGTATGTTGGTGCTTGAAAATTAATGTGTAAACGGTTTATTGATGGATATCCAATGAAAATTGCCTTTATTCACTATCATCTCAAGACCGGTGGGGTGACCACTTGTTTAAAGCAGCAACTCGAAGCACTAAAGGATGACTGCCAAATGTGTGTCATCACCGGTGAACTGCCATCTGCTGATTTTCCGGTAAAAACCATTCATCTTCCGCAACTAGCGTACACCAGTGTTTATCGACGGCCCTTTGAACCCAAGGATGTTGCCGCAGTGTTGATCGATAAAATTTGGGCTCATTTTGACGGCCCCTGTGACCTGGTCCATATCCATAATCCACTATTGGCTAAAAATTCAAAATTCTTGACAATATTAAAGCTGCTGCAAAAAAAAGGCCTCAGCCTGTTGTTACAGGTCCATGATTTTGCCGAAGACGGTCGCTCTCAGCTGTATTTTAACGAAGACTATCCCGCTGACTGCCATTACTGTGTCGTCAATTCTCGCGATTACCAGATACTGCTGAATAGTGGTCTGAAAAAGACGGGACTGCATCAGCTTTTCAACTGCGTGAGTGTACCGCAACTTCCGCAGCAACCCGTTGAACAACAGCCCTATGTTGTCTATCCGATCCGTGCCATCCGTCGCAAAAATATTGGTGAAGCCTTGTTATTGTTACTTTTGTTCGCAGACGACACCACTCTGTCGATTACGTTGCCACCGAACAGCAAGGAAGATATCGCCAGTTATAAGGGATGGAAAGCATTTGCTGCTAAACAGCAGCTGCAAGTTAAATTTGACAGCGGCTTAAATACGCCTTTTGAAACCATCGTTTCCTCGGCACGCTATTTGTTGACAACCAGCATTACAGAAGGCTTCGGGTTTTCTTTTCTGGAACCCTGGCTTTTCGATAAATTCGTATGGGGGCGCAAACTTCCTGAAATCTGCACTGATTTTGAAAGCCGCGGAATTGATCTGAGCCATATGTACACGCACTTGATGGTGCCGATCGAGGAATTTGATGTCGACGCATTCTACAACCAGTTTTGTGTTACGATTAAGGATACCGCCCGAATTTTTGGGATTACAATGGACCCGCCGAAAATACAGAATGCCTTCAACGCCATCACCAAGGGCGGAATGATAGATTTCGGCTTGCTTTCCGAAACGTTTCAAAAACAGATTCTGCAGCACCTTTTGTCTAAACAGGCGTACATTGAAGAATTGCTTACGCTCAATCCGCAGCTTTTAAATATCAGCAGCGCGACTGCTCAAAAGGAAATCATTGAATCCAATCGCAATGCAGTTGTGGGCAACTACCACCCATCCCAATATCGACAACATTTATTAAATCTGTATGCGCAGGTGGCGTCAACCGATGTGCGGCAACGTATCGATAAGCAGAAACTGCTGGCTGAATTTTTTGACCTCAATCGTTTTAGCCTGCTGAAATGGGGTGTTGATGACCCGCAATGATCTGATACAGACCCATTTGACGCCTATGTCGCCGCAGCCAACGCGGTTAACGCCCGGTGGCCGGCTTGCACGCAACATTGAATGTATTTTATTTGATATCTACGGCACGTTATTTATCAGCGGCGCCGGCGATATCAGTTTGGCTCGCCAAGCATCGCCTCAAATGTCAAAACTTGAACATCTGTTAGCCAAATTTAAGGTGTCAATTTCACCACAACTGCTTCTGGAAAATTTACACCGCAGCATCGCTGAACAGCACCGCCAGCTAAGGATGAGCGGCGTCGATCATCCAGAGATTGAAATTGATCAAATCTGGCAGCCGATTCTCGCATGCGATGATATCGAGCAAGTTCGTGCCTTTGCGATTGAATATGAGCTAATCACCAATCCGGTCTTTCCGATGCCCCATCTGGCAGAACTATTGGCAACCTGCAACCAGCAAAACTGCCTTATGGGTCTGGTTTCCAATGCCCAGTTTTTTACACCGCTTTTGTTTGAATGGTTTTTAGGTGCTGATATGGTCCATCTTGGGTTTGATTCGGCGCTTGTGTTTCTGTCATATCAGTTGGGATATGCCAAACCTTCAATGCTCTTTTTCGAAACAGCAGCTGCTGCGATAGATTTGAAAGGCATCCGCCCAGACGCCACCCTAGTGGTGGGCAACGACATGCTCAATGATATTTACCCGGCCCAGCAAATGGGATTCCAAACAGCCCTTTTTGCCGGTGATGCACGCTCGCTTCGCTTAAGGTCGGGTGACCCGCGTTGCCGCGATCTACGTGCGGATCTGATTCTGACGGACCTTGAGCAGTTAATCGGGTATATCGGGTAGGTTCCGGGTTGGGTCGTTCAGCGTTTTTGAACGTAGGATGTTCTAAATTTTACTCTTCATTGTCCTCGTACTCGACCTCGTCCTTATTATCTGATCATCTGAAGGAGAACTGTATTTTTGCTGTTAAAATCCGAGGACGACGACGAGCACGAGGACGATATTGAAGATGTGTCGTTTTTCGGCCTGAATAGTCTCTCTGGGTCCATGACGTGTCGTTTACCGGCTTAATGTGTCAAAATTAAAAGTTCTGGATTCATGGGTTCAGTGCTTGGCTGATGGCCTCTCGCTTCTTGTTGCTGGCCAGAAGCCAGAAGCCCGTTGAATTGAATTATATGGGATTTGAACGTATTTTATTTTATGAAGCGGTCTGTTTGCCAATTCACCGGTATGCGGATTCTTTGCTGATGCCGACTCCTAAAAATAAGGTACCCCTTGTCACGACCATAACGGAATAAATCCCGTGTCAGTCTCACATCCATTGTGCAGTATTCGATAATTTCGCGAATACGCCCCTGCTTCCACCACTTGAGAGCTTGTAAACCATCGGCAGTTTTATTCGCCTTTAATGTTTCCTGGACCAAATGGGCCAGGGACAGTCGGAATCCTAAATGCTGGTGAATGTCTTCGAGGATATCCAGGGTTGTGAGTGAGGCAAAATCAAAACGTGAATAGCCTTGCAGCACGTGATAATCAAAGCGTTTAACATTAAAACCGACAATCACATCAAACTGATTCAGGTGATCAATCAAGCGTTCAATTTGATCTTCCAGGTAAGAGACAAAGACCTTTTGGCGAGAATCATAAATCACCCCGCCGCTCATGCCCATTCGGGGCGCGTTGTGCCAGCCACCGACCTCGGCCGCGGAGCGCTGGGTTTCAAGATCAAATACCCCATAATACAGCTTGTCGGAAGTGTGGGTTGTTTTTTCATGTGGTTTCTTTTTTGCGATGGGACTGGTCGGTGGGTCGACCGTCGCAAGATCACTTATTAAGGGAGTGCGGCCTTTAGGCGTTTTAGAGGCCACCAGATGCTTCAGGATAAAAATGGCTCCCTGCTTATCTATGGGACGATTACCGGAACCGCATTGCGGTGAGTGAACACAGGACGGGCAACCGGATTCACAATTACACTCCTGGATGACCTTGAGGGTGCAAACCAATAAGGGCTGCACTTGAGCATAAGCTGCGCGGGTCAGGCCGGCGCCGCCGGGGATACCATCATAGATAAAAATCCCCGCTCCGCCGATTTGGGGATGATAATTAGTGGACAACCCACCGATGTCATTGTGGTCCACCATGACCAGCAGCGGAAAGATACCAATGGCCGCATGCTCGATGGCATGTAAGGCCCCCATCAGGTCCAGGTCCTGGGATTCACACGCATCCAAAACCGAGGCCGGGATCTGAAACCAAAGCCCCTCGGTTTCAAAAATTTGAGGCGGAAGATTCAAAGCAATACGGTCTAGTGGCCTTTGTGTCCGGACGCACCATTTTTCATATTCGGTAATTTGATCTGTTACTTTAATTTTTCCATAGTAAGTACCTGTTCCATATATATTTTTTTTATCACTTATTTTTAATATTTCTGTCAATTTGTGGCCCCGAACGCGGGTATAATAATCCACCGCTTCCTGAAGGGCACTGATCTTACGTTCCTTGATGTCCAGATGGGTGACCACATAGGTGTCCCCTCTATGGAGATAAACGGCTCCGGGATGGGTTTCCCGAAAAGCCCGGTGCGCATCGATTTCACCAATAGGCTTGCCGGTTTTAACGGTGATAATCTGATAGGGAATGCCTGCGCCCCGCAAATGGATGAGTCGGTGAGGTGCTTTAGAACCAGCATAAATGGTTTGTCCATCGTCACTTCTTAACAGCTGACCGTCGTTTTCAAGTTCGGCTAAAATGTCTGTCGCCAAATCACTTTCGAGCATGGAATCGGCTGCATCCAATGGCAATTCAGTTGCTGCGCAGATCAGATGCGGGGCCATGATTTGGGCATTCAACGGATTGACAACAGCCAATTCCGGATCACGCTGAATGAAGTCCTGAGGGTTGCGCATAAAATACTGGTCAAGCGCATCTTGGCCCGCAATCAGGATCAAAGCGGAATCTTGACCGCTACGCCCCACACGTCCAGCGCGCTGCCAAGTGGATATAATAGAGCCGGGATACCCCACCAGTAGACAAAGATCCAGGTCTCCGATGTCAATGCCCAGTTCCAGAGCACTGGTGGATATCACCGCCATGAGCTCGCCGTTGGTCAGCCGCCTTTCAATATCGCGTCGTTCCTGTGGCAGAAGACCGGCGCGATAGGCACTTATACGATCGGCGAAGGGGCCGGCGTCGTTGTTGGCCCACATGGCAATCAGTTCAGTCAATTTGCGTGATTGCGTGTAAGCAATCGTTCTGAGGTTATGCTTCAAGGCGGTCTGCAGCAACAGAATGGCCGTGCGCGCCGGTCCCAGAGTGGGATTTAGAAATATCAGATGTCGACGCCCTCGGGGGGCACTGTTTTGGCTGATGACTTCGACGCTAAGACCGGAAAGTTGATGCGCGAGCTGTGCGGGATTGGCTACCGTGGCTGAGCTGAAAACAAAAGTCGGCGCGCTGCCGTAGTGCTCGGCAATACGGTGAAATCTTCTAAAAATTTGTGACAGATGGGATCCCGTCACTCCGCGATAAGAATGAACTTCATCCACTACCACCGTGCGCAGACGCGACCAAAAAGCAGCCCATTTGTGATGAAAGGCCATTAACGACAGATGCAACATCTCCGGTGTGCTAATGACCAGATTGGGCGGTGCCTGACGGATTTGTTTGCGGCGATAGGCTGTCGTGTCACCATCGTAAATCGCTGCGGACGGAGAATGCGGCTGCAAGTGGGCGGCCAGCAGCTCAAATGTTTGCAGTTGATCCTGTGCCAGGGCTTTTAGCGGAAAGATATATAACGCGGTAGAATCCGGATCCGCCAAAAATTGTTCAAGTACCGGCAGATCGTAAACCAATGTTTTACCGCTGGCTGTCGGTGTTGCCACGATCACATGCCGTCTGCTGCGGATAAGATCAATGGCCTGTGCCTGATGCCGGTAAAGCGCTCTGATACCGGCAGAATCCAGCAGGGTCTTAATTGCATGCGGCCAGGGATCTGTCGGTTCGGCCCAGCTGGCGGACGTGGCTGGTTGGGTGTGCTGATAGACGATCTGAGAACCCAGTCGTTTTGAAAGTGAAAGCGACCCTAAAAAATCGTCTATTTTGGATTCTGTCACCATGTGATCTGTAGATAATTGTTATCAGAATCCATACGGCAATAGCCTGTTTATGCTTTTACCCGCTCGACATATTGGCCGGTTCGGGTATCAATACGGATATGCTCACCTTCCTGGATAAACGGCGGCACGTTTAAGATATGCCCGGTTTCCAAGGTTGCCGGTTTGGAATCGCCGGAGGCGGTATCCCCTTTTACCCAGGGATCTGTTTTAATCACTTTTAAATCAATGAAATACGGCAGGGTCACTTCGATGGGTTGGCCTTTAAACAACAAAACATTACATACCGTGTTTTCTTTTAGGAAATTTTGAGCGTCACCGATTTGCTCAGCGGTTACAAACTCCTGTTCATAGTTGGAGGTGTTCATGAAACAGTATCGATCCCCGTCAGCATACAAATATTCCATTTGAACCTCTTCCAGATCTGCGGAATTAAATTTTTCACCGGATCGAAAGGTTTTATCAAATTGAACACCTGTTAGCATATTCTTCAATTTACACTTGTAAAGCGCCTGCCCTTTGCCAGGCTTGACAAATTCAAACTGGACAATCACGTAAGGCTCTCCGTCCAGTTCGAGTTTCAGTCCTTTTCTCAAATCACCGCTTTCGAGCATTTTTTTTATACTCCCTTCATTGCGTTACACGATCAGTATTTGAGGTCGATAGCCATTTTTCAGTCTGCCGAACCTGTCCGACCAGTTGTTTGACTTTAGATAGATCTTTTTTAAAACGCATTGGCTGCCCGTGGGCATCATATGCATTGGTCAAAGTGCAGCTGTCGACACCAGCCGGTTGGACTTGCTGGATGCCCTCCGCTGCATTTTGTGGGGAAATCCCTCCCGCTAAGATAACCGGAACATCAGACAGCTGAACCAGTTTGCGGGCTGTTTCCCAATTACAGGTTTTTCCGGTAATACCGACAAAGCCCTGCACCGGCTGATGACTTTGATCATTGCCGGAGGCTTCAACCAAAAACGTATCGGTCAGGAAAAAATCACTGGTAGGTTCAAATCGTTTTGCAAATTCCAATGTTGGCACCGCAAAGCCGCTACCGGCTTGCACAATCGGAATCGATCGCATCACTTTTATTTCCGGAAATCGACTTTTGACATCTGTCTGCAGCTGAGTCAATTGATCGCAAAAATCCCATGAGTGCTCATCCCCTACCAGTGCCTCACAAAAGTGGATGATATCCGGTTGATAATAATCCAGGGTTCGCATTATCGTTTCTGGATGGTGATATAGCGGAATTAAACTGCTTTTGGCGGCCGATGACCGAACGGTTCGGATAGTCTCTTTTAAAGCTGGCAGCTGCCAGTTCTCTTGTGAAAGGATGACACTGCCAATATGATCCACATCCAAATCAATGAGATGCTCAGCTTCAGCCGGTGTCTGAACTTCATATATCTGTACGATTAATCGCTGCACGGAGGCAATTTATTTGAAATGTGATGTTTAATTTTTGACAATAGAAGGATAGAATTCATTTGAAATGCAATATTTAACCCTCTTTTAAAATTTGAAACGCTCAGCAAATGACCTAAGCTGAGCGCTTGTCGAGGTTGTCGCAGCTACGCGGCAGATGTCGTTTCGCTATAGTGACCTATGCGGAACGGCATCTAACACAGTAGATGCGGTAAGATCGGCAAGCCCATGGGGTTTCAAATTTTAAACTATAAAAAGGATAGAATTCATTTGAAATGCAATATTTAACCCTCTTTTAAAATTTGAAACGCTCAGTTTAGGTCATAAATTGTTGACTTTTAATGCCGTCTCTAACATATTCACCCTGAATTCGCAAACCAATGGCCGCAAAATCGTTCATTTCCAATTGTTATTAAAAATCTATCCTTGATATGCAAAAATCGCAAAACGCGTGTTATGAGGCACTCTGAGGGCCTCTTTCAGCCGCATCGATGATATAAGGTGCTGTGCTGAGGCGTCAACGCTTTAAAAACCTAAGCGCTAAAGGAATTTAATCGAACAGATGATACTTATTATTGACTTTGGTTCCCAATACAATCAATTGATTGCCCGCCGCGTGCGGGAAAATCAAGTGTATTGTGTGATCGAACCACCGACCATCAAAGTGGATGCCATTCGGCGCCTGAATCCCGAGGGAATCATTTTATCGGGAGGTCCTTCCAGCATTTACGAAAAAAACAGCCCTAAAATACACCCGGCTGTCTTCAAGATGGGCATACCTGTACTGGGCATCTGCTACGGTATGCAGTTTATGATGTCGTCTCTGGGAGGAACCGTTAAACGGGCCGGGCGGCGTGAATACGGTTTTGCCGAGCTTCGCATCAAGCGCCAAAGCGGTGTCTTTAAAAGCCTTCCTCAAAAAACGCAATGCTGGATGAGCCATGGTGACTCCATTGAGCGTCTGCCAAAAGGCTTTACGATATTGGGATCCACCGATAATACGGCTGTTGCCGCTGCGGCGCATCGCAGCAAGCATTTGGTCGGCGTTCAGTTTCATCCCGAAGTGGCCCATACACCGCAGGGTAAAAAAATTCTGCAAAATTTCTTGTTCGGTGTTTGCGGTTGCAAGCGATCCTGGTCCATGAAATCCTTTGCCAAAGACGCCATTCAGGAAATCCGCCAAACGGTTGCGGACAAAAAAGTTATTTTGGGTTTAAGCGGTGGTGTGGATTCGTCTGTAACAGCAATGCTGCTGCATCAAAGCATTGACAAACAGCTGACGTGCATTTTTGTTGATAATGGTTTACTGCGGAAAAACGAAGCCGCTAAGCTAAAAACAACCCTTAAACAACACTTGAATATCAATATCCGGTTTGTAAATGCCACCAACCGTTTTTTAAAAGCGCTGAAAAACATCACCGATCCGGAAAAAAAGCGCAAAATTATTGGTCGAATTTTTATGGAAGTTTTTGAGGCGGAAGCCAAAAAGATTAAAGGCGCAGAATATTTGGCCCAGGGCACCCTGTATCCGGATGTGATTGAGTCGGTATCGGCATTTGGTGGTCCGACCTCAGTGATTAAATCCCACCATAATGTTGGGGGACTGCCTAAAAAAATGAAATTAAAACTGATCGAACCCCTGCGGTATTTATTTAAGGATGAAGTTCGTCTACTGGGCAAAGAATTGGGGCTGCCGGATGATCTGATCTGGCGGCAACCATTTCCGGGTCCGGGCTTGGCCGTCAGAGTACTGGGTGAAATTACCCGCAAGCGATTGCGGATACTGCGGGATGTGGACGATGTTTTACTTGAAGAGATTAAAGATGCCGGATATTATAAAAAATTATGGCAATCTTTTGCAGTATTGCTACCTCTGAAAAGTGTTGGGGTTATGGGCGACGAAAGAACCTATGAAAATATCATCGCTGTCAGGGCTGTAACAAGCAAAGACGCCATGACTGCAGATTGGGCAAAACTGCCACATAAACTGCTTGGCAAAATATCCAATCGTATCATTAATGAAGTTGATGGCGTTAATCGGGTGGTTTATGATATCAGCTCCAAACCACCCAGTACCATCGAATGGGAATAGACGATAAGGACAAAGACAATGATTGACGACGAGCAATATCCCTCATTTAAGTTTGAAGGTGACGACGAACCGGAGCCGGATCAAAAAGTATATGAGGATGACATCAAGGATCGAAAGGTTGAAAAATTAAGCCATCGCGTCACGATCATCACTATTTTGCTTCCGGTTTTGATTGGCGTTATTTTCTACATTGCCTATCGTGATGTTACCAGCCGCGTAAGCCAGAGCCAAGATGTCGGCGCCATGGAAATTCAAAATTTGACCAGTCAATTGGAAGAAAACTTTTCCGCCCTTTCTGCCAAATACGGCGAACTCGAAACCGCGTTGACTGAAAAGCTGGCGAGTCTTGAAAAGGTCGACAAGGCTATGAAAGAGAATCTAAAACAAGCCGAAGCTACCGTAGCGAAAATAAATGCGACCAAGGCAGACAAAAAAGACCAGCAGCAAGTCGTCGCTAAAATTGAATCGGCCTTAGGTCCCATCCGCAATGAAATAAAAGGCCTGTCCGCAATGCGTAATGATCTCAAATCCATTTCTGCTGAAGTGGCGTCATTGGATAAGGACATGCAGCAGCGACTCTCCGCGATCTCGACCAATGTAGACAAAGCCTTAAGCGACTTAACGCGCATTCAGTCCGAACTGTCGACGGTGTCCAATAAAAAATTAGATAAAGATGCTTTACAACTGGAGTTGTTGAAGGCACGCAAAAGCTTCCAGCGCGACCTTGATGTAACCAAATCGGCTATGGACAAACGCATTGATTCAATGCTCAGAAAAATAAAGGATCTGGAAAAATTAGCGCAGGCACCCACCTTTTCTCCAAGATCCAGTGGGGGCGCGACTTCACAGGGGACCGGCAGCATCACAGAGCAGGAAATCAAGGAATAGCATGGACCATCAATTGCTGACAACTATTTTAAAATCAGTGGCCGGCGGCCAATTATCCGTTAAAGATGCGCTTGAAAAACTGCGCCATCTGAATTTTGAGGATATTGAATTTGCGCATGTGGATCATCACCGCTCTTTGCGCAAAGGGTTTCCAGAAGTGATCTTTGGTGAGGGAAAAACTGCAGACCAGGTGATCGGCATAATGGATAAAATGATGCGTCAGGAAAATATTTTGCTGGTGACGCGTATTGGACCGCAAAAAGCAGATGCCGTAATTGCCCGCTTTCCGGATGCGATTTATCATCCCGATGCCCGCATGATCGTGTGGATGCTCAAAAAGCCGCAGATTATCGGTCGCGGCACCATTCTTATTATATCAGCCGGCACATCTGACATTCCTGTGGCCAAAGAAGCCTATTTGACCGCCGCTGCTATGGGCAACAAGGTGGAAACCATATATGATGTGGGCGTATCGGGCATTCATCGTTTGTTGGGTCACCGTGAAGCAATTGAATCGGCATCTGTGCTGGTGGTTGTTGCTGGAATGGAGGGCGCTTTGCCCAGTGTTGTTGCTGGTATGGTCAGCCGGCCCGTGA
Organism: Desulfobacterales bacterium; assembly: GCA_030066985.1. NCBI lineage: Bacteria > Pseudomonadati > Thermodesulfobacteriota > Desulfobacteria > Desulfobacterales > Desulfobacterales bacterium. The sequence goes on along the minus strand of JASJAN010000022.1, from coordinate 60,736 downwards.
TTGCCGTACCCACCAGTGTCGGCTACGGCGTCAGCCTCGGTGGTCTAACCGCGCTGTTTGCGATGCTCAACAGTTGCAGCTCCAATGTTGCGGTCGTCAATATCGATAACGGTTTTGGTGCGGGGTATGTGGCGGCGATGATCAATCGGCGGTAAAATCTATTTCAAAAGTGCATCTAATCCAGCAATGGCGGACTCAAAAGGACAACTTTTTTTAGATAAGTTTTAGAAAGGTAGCGCGTTTATGAAAACCCCAGATGCCATTACCACTTTTTCGCAGAGTGAAAAAATCAAGGGTGGTCTGATTTGGATCACGCAAGCCGTGGAACTTTACAAAGCGCTACCTGAAGCCGATAAACCCGGGGCTGAAAAAATCATTAAAGCGGTGGTCGACATGGTGGGCAGCGAGATACTGATCTGCAAAAAAGCAGCGCCCCATGAACTCTGGCCGGAAATTGAAAAAAGCATTGATACAGCGTTGGTGATGATCAATTCCGGTGTCGCGCATGAAGCGGGTTACCACCTTACTCAGGCACTGACCCAGGTCACCACCATCGGTCAAAGATCGATGTCCATCTTGAAAGACAAAGGGCTTCTTTAAGATCAACCTCTTTAGGTCTGCTGATTCACACCCGATATTTAATGCCTGCCGAATGCACTTCCAAGATGCCGCTGGGTCTCATCTCGGCGCGCCGACCCGGATCGTGAATGCAAATGAAAACAAAGCAGAGATAAGGAAGTTATGAGCACCAAGCAACGCATTCTGATTTGTGCACTTATACTGGTATTGGATCTGGTTGTTTTTTTTCTTCCCCTTACGGCTATCTTTCTGGTGTACATCATTCTGCAAAACCCGCCATGGTTCAGAGAATTTTTACAGCAGCTAGATGATCCGAAACCGTCGCTCTAAGCCGTGACGCACTATTTTTTATGTGCAGACAGATAAACTTTGAGCGGGTAGATGGGGTTCAACACGGACATCGGTCGAGGTTGTGATTTGGGCTCAGGGAGGGGTTTAATTATTGTAGCAATTGCCTGCCAGTTGGATGTTAAGCGCCGCTCGGGATTGCAGGACAGACAGGGTTAGGTCCATGTCGTTTTTGCGAGCCTCGTCGGTTGTGTTCATTTTTTGCCGCCAGGCCTTCCCACCGGTATTATAAAAAGAATAGCAATTTCTAACAGCGCCCATAAAACAAGCATTGTTTTCTGCACTGGTTTTGAGTCGATCGATCTCAAGCTTCGCTTGATCCAGCAATTGCATAAATTCTTCGTAACTGACATTGTTTTCCAAACCTTGCTGGATATTGGATAGGGCAGCCAGCACATTTTCTTCTTCTATGGTTATATTAGGGCCTGAACAGGCCATGCTGTTCAACATCAGTATCAGAACACTGCTTAGCACTGCGCATATTTTCATCAAACTCGCCTCGTTCACCTTGTTTTAAACGCAAGCCTTTCCTGCTAGGGGGGCAACACTATTATCATAGCTTAAATCAAGGCGCATGACAAGTTTGATTAAATATTATTATTTAATTTCAATAGTTTATATTAATTAGTGGTTTTGTATCTCAACTTGAGCCGGGCTAAGTCGTCAGCGATTTCCTGGGGCTCGGCAAAATTTAACGCCAGGGTAACATGCCGGTAAGCCTCAATAATTGGAATGGACAAATTGTCAGCATCACGATAGAAACCATTGATGCGCTTTGAGATACCGCTGATACCTTGCATACTGAACAGCAATCTGCGCCGCTCAAACACACCGGATTCGTGCATCGAGTGCATGAGGGCCGGCGGAACCAGAAGATCGGCTTTTATCTGAGACAAACACAACTGAATACCTTCCTGTATACCCGTCAAATGCGTTGTTTTCTGGGAGTCGCTCAACAGCGCCCACATGTGGCCGTTGAAAAATTGCTCGGTTATGGTTGAGCCCTTTCCGGCAGCCGGGACAGTTCCTAAAATGCAGAACACCAGGATGAACAAGCAACCAAATGTCTGGATCAATCGAGTTTTCATTACCATCACCTCCTAAATACGGTGCACCATACTGACCATAAAAAAGATAGGCACCCTCCCCCAGCTTTCAATGCCATTCTTCATTTCGATAAATTTAGATTTGCTGTTGTGGGTTTACCTGGATGTTGCACGAGCGGGAGACTTTCATATGCAAGGCACTTTAGGGCGAGGCTATAGTATAACTATGCCTCGCTCTAAATAATCCGCCTGAGGCGGACCGATGAATGTCTCCCGCTCGCCCATCGGGTGAAAATTAATGCGATAAAATCGTTCCCATCCTTTAGAGTCTGTAAGTATCAGTTGTTGGGAGAGCCTGTTGTTAGCGAACAAAGTTTAGCTGTTATCCTACTTCGCCTTAATTTTCATGCAAAGTTAAGGTGAGTTGGGTTTGAGGGAAACAATCTCCCAAACATATTCAGAGGGCTGGAGGCTGATTTGGGTTGCGTTGATGATCTGTTTCTGAGTTTCGGGAACAAACTCATTCAACACCATATCGATGCGATCGATGAGATTTTGGATTTCCATATCCTTTAAGATGTCAATGATGGCCAGATCATCATGGATTTGATCGATCAAAAATTTTAAGCGCTCATTGCCGGTTTGGAAATAATCAATGCGTTCGTTTAGCAGCGTTATATAAGCCTGCAGGGTTTGCACTAAGCTAAGATTGTATCGGATGCGCAAATTTTGCAAAGCCGCCTCATGTGAAATGATTTCGGTGCGGATCTGTTCAGAGCGGATTTCCACTTGCAATTCAGCCAGATGCTTTTCCAGGTCATGCCGCATTTCAATTGCTTGGTCGATTTTATCAATTATTATCACCCGCAACATTGATATTTCGTTTATTTTTACTTTCAGGGTATTTTTTTTGAGACCGCTGGATGCCACCGATATGGTTGTTATCGACAACAAGATGATCACCAGGTACCATTTAGCAAATACAAACGGTTTCATTTGAGCTCCTGTGCGCTGTAAAAACATCAGCCATAACGTCGGTGCAAAGCGTCTATTTTTTCTCTAAGCTGTTTGGGAACAAATAATTTGCCGCCCGATCGCTCCCACTGTGCCAGATATTCTATTCCGATCTGTGCGTGAGCATCAGGCGTATCCTGCAAACCCATTAGCTCTAATTGACCGCCGTGCCAGTGCAATAGTGTTTCGGCGATTTCAGCGGGAAATTCAGTCAGTCCATTTAACGAAATCCAGTTGCCATCCCATTGAAATAGATAATGGGCCACCCGTGGTGACAGGGCCTTGATTCCGTTCATGCAGATCCAGCTACCTTTCCACTGGCACAGTTGCCTGGCAGCGCCTGGAGAGATTTCGCTGATCTGATTCAAGAAAAGATCTGAACCCTGCATCTCTGTGATGCATTCTGCCGTTGCTGCTGAAATTACGGATAGCTCTCCGATACGAGAAAAATCACCTGCACAAATTTCGGCGGATATAATCTGGTTTTTAGAATAAACCGGTTGGGGTGACACTTTATCCTGCTTGTTTTGGATCTGCTCCCAAATCGTTTCAATGGATTCCAGGCGTGCGTCTGTTGGATCAATAGCAAGTTTGTCAGCAGTGGGCCGGTATTTCTGAAGCGCCCGATGCATCTCCTGTACGTGCTGATCCATATCAATGCCACTGGCAACTGCAGACAGCTGAAGATCCATCATCACGCGCCGTTTTATGAACAACAGGTCCTCACAGGCGCCTGATACCCATGCGAGAGGCCTTTCCAACTGGCCAATATAGGCTTGACGCCGCTGGATGGTCTTTAGACTGAAAACGATTCGATGATGAGCGGTGGCTTCAAGAAAGGTCTGTATATCGGTGTTATGTTGTGCATCTAAAATTTCTTTTTCCTGTTCCTCAATGCTTTGCTGATATCTTTTTTTAAGTGCCAGTATTTCAGCTTTTTTTTTGAGCAAGGTGTCTCTGAGGGTGCTGATCTCATTTATCGAGTCGTCGTATATACTGGGCGTTACCAGCGATTGAATTTCACGAATTTCTTTTCTTTCGACCTTTGCCGGCTGAGGGTGTATCGTTTGCATCTGTTGCGCATCTTTTGGGCTCGTTTTGGGTTTTGATTTATTATCGAAAATAAAAAAGCCTGAAAAAAGAGCAATAATTAAAACTGCGGATACCGCTATTTTCACCAATGATGTTCTGGCATCAGGTGTCTGCAGATCATTTTCTTCCGCGTCATCTTCAAGCGTTTCGTCATCAGTTGCGGATTGGTTTTCGGGTGCTGTTGCGGCTGTTTCCTCTTCAACGTTTTCGTCTGATGATTCCGTTTTCGTTTTTGGGTCGCCCCCCTCATCTTGCGCGGCTTCCTGTTCTGCTGCGACATCTTCCCCTTCTGTATCCAACATTGTAAGTTCATCAGCTGTTTCTGTAGGCGCTTTAATTGTATCATCCGTTTCGGGGATATTTTCTGCAGAATCCGGATCATTTTCTTTTTCATTTGTACCCGTTTGATGTTCTTCGTCATCTTTGGCCGGGTCGGCTGGGGCATCATCTGTGTTTTCGCTGGGTAACGGTTCAATTGGGTGGTCTGATTCTGTTTCTTCCGCCGACGATCCCTGCGCCTCATCGGTCTTATTCGCCTCCTGATCAACTGCTTCGGATGTTGCAGACACCGCTTCTTCAACATTACTGGTATCGGTTGCTTCAGCTTTTAATTCCGTATTTTCAACGTCCGCTTCTGGTGCGCTCTCATGTTTGACATCCGATTCTTCTTGATTGGGATCGTTGAGGTCATCGACACTGACCTGCTCTTCCGGCGCCTCAACGATATCGATCTCATCTGCTTTTTCGTCACCGGACGCTTCAGCCGGGGAGGCAGTGGCATCTTCTGGCGCTTGATCTGGAATGTCAGTCTTTTCAGGAACCGGGTCTGTTGCGATTGAATCGGCTGCATTGGCAACTGTTGCAGTCTCATTGGTTTGGTTGCTTGAATCGGTCGCGTCTTTTTCATGATCGTCTGCGGCCAACTCAGCGTTTTGACCTTCTGAACCGTCGCCAGTTTCTTGATTTGATTCAAGCGGCTGTTCTTGAACCAGAGTTTGGTCAGCGTTTTCAGCCGGATTTTTTGTGGTTGGTATTGGTTCAGAATCCGGCCCTGAATTATCTAAACCATTACTTTCATGATCTGCTGATTCATCATCAAATGGTTCAATTTTTCCATTATCAAAGTCTTGGACAGATTCCTCTGTTTTGGCCTCAGATGGGTCAGATTGTTGGATGTCTTCGGATGTTTTTTCAGTTCTATCCATTTTCATTTTCCTGTTTGCAGTCTGGTCTGCGGATTCCAAAAGGTATTATCGGCAATTTATGGATATTCTTAAGCCAATTTGCTGATATCACTTGATTTTGATAATGAAAAAAATCTTGCGCGATCCGGATCGATTCATACAAAAAAGTGCAGAGAAGCGTAAAGTGGGATTAATTACAGGGATCTAACTTGACATATACCACAATGTAGGATATTTTAAACGTGCGCAAGGAAGCCGGCTACCGCAAGGCGCCGGGGGGTGTTCCAGCCTTTCCATACTTCCTTGTGCGTTTCTGTTTTCGGTGATGCTTATTGACTGTTGACCGTTTTTTATATCTTCACCCTATTCCGCTTTCAAATTTTCGACCAAGCGATTAAATTGGGTAAAATACGCCTCCCAGTTCCGCCAGGCCGTAAAATCATAAATTTCATGGGTTTTTTGAAGATTTTCTAGCCATTCCTTTTCAGCATCCATGCGGCCATTATCCAAACGCAACGGAAATAAAACAGACCGGTTGCGATTGTGTTCTTCCTCGATGGCTGCTTCCACCTCTTTTTGAATCCACTGACTTTCGACTGAAAATTTTGAGAGTACCACTATCAGTTTATCCTGAATGCGGATTAACTGATCGACCTGTTGCCGAATGGCATCTCCCATCTTCATTTCTTCGGGCGCATACCAGCAGCGGATACCTTCGCGTTGCAAGTCGTCACCGATTTTATCGATAAAATTGCGATCGTTACCCGAAAAACTGATAAAACAGCTGTTATACTTAAAGGCTTTTTCATTCAAATAACTGGTATAGGAAATAAAATGTTCCGGCACACCGGCCCCCTGGAGAAATTCCTTAGGAATGTTACCTCGCGAACGATAAACCGTGTCGATTCCGATGGTTGAAGGCCCGAAATGCTTGACCGCATTCAGACCGATCGTCTCACTCAGATTGTTATCACCGAAACAGCTCCAAGCAACAAAAACTTCACTGAGGTTGCTGCGTTTTAGTTCAGCTTTCGTCAGATTGGCTTCGATCAAATTGGCACCCGTGAGATTGGCGTTGTTAAAAATGGCCTTAATAAGATAGGCCCATCTGAAGTCGGCCCGCTGGCAATCCGCGTTGCTGAGGTCTGCGCTGGCCAAATCCGAGCGTATAAATATCGCTCGTTTTAAGTCAGCCTCACTTAAGTCAGCCCCGCTGAGGTACGTTTCACTAAGGTTGGCTTCGCTCAAATTGGCCATATTAAAAATTGCACGACTGAGGTTTGCTCGCCGCAAGTCAGCACGATTGAGGTTGGCGCCACCCAAATTGGCCCAGGTCAAATCTGCCCACCTTAAATCGGTTTCGCTTAAATTGGCGCCTTTCAGATCCGCTTTGCTCAAGTTGGAACCCGCCAAATCGGGTTCGGTATCGGCATTTTCTGTGCGCCATTGATTCCAAGCTGAGACGCCCTTGTTGAGGACTTCCAGATGCTGGGGAATTGCCATTGCCGTTCTCCTTACGCAGCCTAATAGATTTAGCAGCCGTCACTCGGTTGATGAACTGTTTCATCTAGCACGAACATATAACTGCTGAATTGAATTATCGGTCATTTTGATCCATAGCTTTAGCCATGAAACTATTCATATTGAAATCTATATAACCCTTTAAAAATATGAAAAATCCTGCCCATTTTTATTTCGTTTAGTTCTCAAAATCATCTGAGTAAAAGGGTTCCTATTATTCGTAACAGCCCATGATCGCATCAGATATAATTTATTCGGGTATTGGCATGATTTCTGCAAAATTCAAATCTAGGGGAATTCAAACGCTAATCAATTCGTCAGAGGTGGGTCTCATGGAAGCCAAAAAATTAAAAACCGATGAGGCGTCGGTGCTGGATGTCGAACCCGGGGTGGCCTCAGAAGAGAGGTCTTTGATCCTTATAGAGGGTAAGCCTCAAAAAAAAATTGATCAAACCATCAGCACACCGCATCAATATGTCAGTCGATACCATTATGAAACCCGGGATCTGGGCAGCTTCCTGGAGTTATGCCCGCACTGCAGAAAACCATCCATTCTCGCGCTGCGCAAAACAGTGATCGATACCGCTATCGGTTATCTGAATGAGAAAGAGCAGATCAGGGAACGCCGCGCCAATCGTCGCCGCATTTTATCTCTCATAATAGGATTGATTGGTGTCGCCGGTGGTCTTTACTATGTATTTTTTCATTTAATCTCCGGTTTCAGATTCTAATCGGTTTCGTTCTACGCTCAAGCCATTCATCAACGCGTTCAATAGCGCCAGCGTGCAGCATTCTAAGGTGACGCGCCGTCATGGATAGGTGCGCAACAAAATTTTTGTTAGCTATACTCGCGCCGTTATCCGATTTTCCCACATTATGCAAAGAATATGATATGATTGAAAAAGGGTTTTGAGACCAACCATTTAGGATGGGATGCAGGGCTGGCACGCTGCCCTGTCTAACGCGCCGGGCTTTGCAACCGGATGGGATATGGGAAAATGGAATCTGTCAAAGACATCTGTGAGCGCATCGTCACCAATATTGAGAAAGTCATCCGCGGACAATCTGACGCCATTCGAATAATTATCAGTGCCTTTGCCAGTGGTGGTCATATCCTGATAGAAGACTATCCTGGAACCGGTAAAACAACACTGGCAAAAGCAATAGCGAAATCGATGGCGGTTAAGTTTAAGCGCATTCAGTTTACACCGGACTTGTTGCCGTCTGACATTCTGGGCGTTTCGATTTTTAATCAGAAAGATCAAAATTTTACTTTTCACGAGGGGCCTGTTTTTACCAATGTCTTGCTAGCCGATGAAATCAATCGTGCATCCCCACGCACCCAATCAGCGTTGCTTGAGGCAATGGCTGAATCTCAGGTCAGCATCGATGGACAACTCAAACCATTGGAAGAGCCTTTTTTTGTGATTGCCACCCAAAATCCGGTTGAAACCAGCGGAACCTACCCTTTGCCTGAAGCCCAGATGGATCGATTCGCGTTGCGGTTTTCTTTGGGCTATATCCCGCTGGAAGAAGAAATGGAAGTACTGTCAGATCAACGCCAAAGCCATCCCATTCATGACCTTGCGCCCTGTATATCCAAAGAAGACGTCGTGTTGTTAAGAAACCAGGTCAAGCAGGTTCGCATCAGCGATGAGCTTAGAGAATATGCCGTCAAAATTGTGCGCGCAACTCGATCGGCGGAGCATGTCGCCATGGGTGCCAGCCCACGGGCATCCTTGGCACTTATGAAAACCGCACAAGCGCTGGCTCTTTTCGATGGCAGCGAATTTGTCGTTCCGGAGCATATTCAGGAAATTGCAGTGCCGGTCATTGCTCACCGGATTGTGATGCATCCTCAGGCGCGCTTTGCTGGGTTGACCGCCGAGCAGCTAGTTGATGATACGGTTAAAAAAATCAACGTACCGGCTTAACTCTCAATATCGATTCGACATCAGAATGACGCCATAGCAGACGCTAAATGAAAAGAATCACATATTGGTTCTACCATTCACTCTTTAAAACGAAGCGGTACCTGTCAAAACGCTTTACCCGCGCCGGTATTTTTTTGCTTGCCCTGTTGGTGTTTGCAGCCATCTTGGGGGCCGACACCACCCTGTCCATGGTTTTTCAGATCTTTACGTTTATTGCGGTCTTAATTTTGATATCCTTTGTGCTGAGCCTTAAAATACGCACCCACTTTGACGCACAACGAAAATTACCACGTTTTGTCACAGCCGGCATACCCTTTGAGTATGACCTCAGCATCCAAAACCTCTACCGCCGGCACTATGACAAGTTATATCTAATTGATGAATTTGCCGGTTCAGCTCTCACATATCAGGAATTTCTTCAGATCAAGCCTTTCTTTCAGACTGGCAAACCCAATGCAGCGCGAAAAAAAAGAACTCAGCCTTGGTCTCAGCTGGTGGCCCACAAACAAGGGGCGCTCAAAGAGCCGCAAAGGCATCTTGCTTTGGCTCCCAATGAGGTTAAAAATCTGCGTCTGGAAGTGATGCCATTGCGCAGAGGCCGCATCCAGCTCGCCGGTATTTCAGTGGCCCGACCGGATCCTTTGGGGCTTTGTTATACGCGGCAATTTAAAAGACTGCCACAATCCATTCTGGTACTGCCCAAACGATATTCCCTACCACCGATCCAAATGCCTGGCGGTCGCAAACACCATTCCGGCGGTATTGCTTTAACAATGTCTGTGGGTGAATCTGAAGAATTTGTTTCGTTGCGTGATTACCGACCCGGGGATCCCTTACGAAAAATTCATTGGAAAAGCTGGGCCAGAACCGGCAAGCCGATTGTCAAAGAATACCAGGAAGAATATTATGTGCGGCATGTTTTAATTTTAGATACCTTTGTCGGACAGCGCTATGCAGAGGCTTTTGAAGAGGCGGTCTCGCTAGCGGCTTCGTTTGCCTGCACCGTCCAGAGTCAAGAGTCATTGCTTGATCTGATTTTTGTAGGACTTGAGGTATATTGTTTTACCGCTGGCCGAGGACTTGGACAAACCGATAAAATTCTAGAAGCACTGGCAGATGTCCAACCCTGTGAAAGCAAGCCCTTTGAAACGCTGTTGCCAAACGTCATGTCCAGAGCGGCGTTCTGTTCCGGCTGTATTTGCATTTTTCTCAACTGGGACGAGCAGCGGCAGCAGCTGGTGCAGCTTCTACGAAACTTGGATATACCTGTTTTCGTGTTGATCATTTTGCAACCCGATGACGCGGTCATCCCAGAACCCGGTCCCTTGAGCGATGTGGCTGATACTTTTCATGTGCTGCGGGCCGGTGAAATCGAAATGGGGCTCAGTCAGATATGAAAACACCTCCCCTGCTCATTGGTGCCGCTATTTTATTTTGGGGATTGACGATGCACCAACTCGTGCTGGCAGCGCTAATGGCGTTTGGTGTTGAAGCATCGCGATGGATTAAGCACCGCTGGGAGCTTAACGAATCTGACTTTAAAAGAGCTTCGACACTTTGTACAATGGCGCTCATCGGTCTGGCCTTTTATCAGTTTCTAACCGGCTGGCTTAATCATCCGGCCTGGATGGTGTTTCAATGGTTGCCCGCAGTCTTGCTGCCCTTGCTTCTGGCGCAGGTATACAGTACTGCCGGACGCATTGATCCGCGTGTTCTTTTTTTGCTTCGCAAAAAACAGATCTTGAGCGCGCACAGCAAAAATCAACCGATCGATTTTTCATTCATTTATCTGGCGGCTTGTGTCTTCAGTACCGGCTTTGTCAACCAACGCAGTGGGCTGTTTTATATCGGCCTGTTGGGCTTGAGCGTCTGGGCGTTGTGGTCATACCGACCCCGCCATTCACCTTGGGCATTTTGGATGATTCTGCTATTGATCGCTGGCGGTGCCGGTTATTTGGGGCAAATTGGTTTAGCAAAACTTCAAACCGTGGTGGAACAAAAAACCACTCATTTTTTTTCTCCCAGCGGTGATTCTTATCGAAAATACACCCAAATCGGCGACGTTCCGAATGAGAAATTGTCCAGTCGTATCGTTTTTCGTGCCCGGCCGGGTGGATCGGATCAACGTTCCCTGCTGCTGCGAGAAGCCACATATGATACCTTCAGGTCGTTTCCGTCCATCTGGAGCGTGTCTCGCAAGTATTTCAACCGGCTACACAAAAGCGCCGATTCGTATGACTGGCAACTGGCGACCCCAGCAGGGCCTGCAAGGTCCTGCACGATTGCACAGCAATTAAAGGGTAAAGACGCCTTGCTAAAAATACCTAGTGGTTCATTTCAGATCGACAATCTCAGGGCCGAACGGGCCGAAAAAAATGATTTTGGGGCCGTTAAAGTCCGCGGAGACGGCCTGATATCGTATACGGTCCAATATGGTCTGGGATCTTCTCTGATCTCTCCGCCTGGAAGCCGCGATTTAGCCATTCCCAAGCACGAACTAAAGGTCATTACGCAAATCGCCGAGCAATTGAATTTGCGGACATTGCCACCCGCAGAAATCCTGAAAACGATAAAAACTCATTTTGAAACCGAATTCACCTATTCCCTGAAAGCAAAATCGAAACATAAAAAATCAACCCCGATTAGCAATTTCTTAACCCAAACCCGATCGGGCCATTGTGAATATTTTGCGACGGCAACGGTGTTGTTACTGAGGCAGGCCGGCATTCCCGCACGTTATGTCCGCGGATATTCTGTCAATCCATCCGACACCATGGGGGGCTGGAGTCTGGTGCGTTCGCGCTATGCGCATGCCTGGACTGTGGCTTATGTTGACGGTAGGTGGATCAATTTGGATACAACGCCGGCAACCTGGCAGGAGACCGAAGGCCAACAGCTGCCCCGATGGCAGCATTACTGGCAAAAAATCAGGGATGTCACATCCGGGGTTATATTTTGGCTGTCCCAATGGCGCCTAAAGATACAGGGCAGTAGATATCTTAAATATTTTCCCCTGTTGCTGTTGCCGCTGTTTATCTGGGCGGGTTGGCGGATGATGGCTAGGTTCTTGAAAGGCCGCAAATTCAAAAGAACTGTTCGTTGTACGCCGAAAAAGGGATTACCGGTGGCTGGTGCTGATTCAGCCTTTTACCCTATCGAGCAAAGGTTAAACCAGCTGGGTTTCACGCGCTATCCGTGGGAAACCCTGTCAAAATGGCTGAAACGAATTGAGGGGGTTGTGGGTCAGCGGGTTTCACTAGACGTTCCCCGCCAAGTGTTGGCATTTCACTACCGCTACCGCTTTGACCCCCAGGGGCTGAGCGCTGCCGATAAATCGCATATGATTGCGCTGAGCGCAACCTGGTTGGATGAACATCAAGCAGATAGAGGATCCTAAAAATCAACCGTGAACACCAATGGTTTCAGTAGCCGGATCGTGCCAAGCCCGCTGCCAGAGAGCGTTTCTTTGTACCCAAATTTAATGCGCTGGCTTTAAAATAGGGTTATAGTTTATCGGCTCGGAATGTATTACAATCCAGAACACTACCACTTTTCAGACCCTGTTTAAACCATCTTACACGTTGGGCTGAGCTGCCGTGGGTAAAAGAATCCGGCGTCACATACCCTCTGGTTTTGCGTTGCAGACGATCATCACCGATGGCACTGGCTGCTCCCAGAGCCTCTTCGATATCCCCTTTTTCCAGAACCTGACGGGCCCGATCAGCATGATGGGCCCAGAGCCCTGCAAAACAATCCGCCTGCAATTCCTGCATGACGGAAAGCCTATTGCCTTCCACCTGACTGACGCGCATGCGGGCCGAGTGAACTTTTTCCGATATCCCCAGCAAGGTTTGAACATGGTGTCCAATTTCATGGGCGATGACATAGGCCTGGGCAAAATCACCCGGTGCACCGTGCCGATTTTTAAGATCTCGATAAAAACTCAGATCAATGTAGACTTTTTGATCAGCCGGGCAATAAAACGGCCCCATGGCCGCCTGGGCAAAGCCACAGGCGGATTGCACCGCACCGGAAAACAAAACCAGCTTGGGCTCCCGATAGGTTTTGCCCATCTGGCTGAACAAGCCCTTCCAGGTATCCTCGGTATCGGCCAATACCACAGATACGAATTCGGCCAGCTCGTTTTCAGCCGCGGGAATTTGTCGCGTGGTTTGCTGGGTGTTGATGCTGCTGGTGGGCCCCTGCTGGCTTAAAAAGATGCTGGGATCGATGCCAAAGTACATGGCGATCAGCGCGATCACAACAATCCCTATACCGCCCCCCGCGGCTTTGCGGCTCACACGTACCCGGCGTCGATCCTCTATATTGGTGCTTCTCCTGCCACTTCTCCATCGCATAGCGTACCTCCGGAATGTTGGGATATCTCGATAAAAGTTCTTTTATATTATTTGCACTTTTATACGGAAGACAAGTTCTGTGCCAAAATACGGATTCCATCCTGTTAGATAGTCAAACTATTTAAAATGATAAAGTATTTGAAATAGTTGGGTTAATTAACCGATATTTTGCCAAAAAAATTTGTCGGGAAATCCCCCAGAAGCAGGGCATTCAACCCAAAGGAAAAGGGGCGGCAAACCATTTTGGGTCAGCGCTGATGATACCTTTTTTAACGGCTTTTGGCTAAACGCCAATACCTAAGTGACCGATCTTTAATGACATGACGAAGAAAATGCCCCCCGACGGGATCATCAGCTTAAAAGATACTGCCAAAGACATTTGTCGAACCGTATTTCGCATCGCCTTTTGTGTTGGCGCCTTGTTTGGCATCACAGGTGGTATGTATGCCTATGTGGCCCATTCCGAGTCACAGAAATCGTTTGTCGCCTATGATACGGATAATTGGCCAAATTCATTTCCAATTTTGATCGAACGTGCTCAAGAGGACGGTCATCCGGCAGTTCAGATAGATTTTTGTTATCTAACAGAGGACGGGACTGTCGAACAAGAATTATATCAGATTCCCGGTAACGGTCAGGTGCAGATTGATGAATATGACAGCGGCTATTACACCGTCGAAGCGATCTCAGCTAGCCGCACACAGGTAACCCTGAATTTTTGGACGGGCGGTGGTGATGGAAAAGTCCGCTATATTTATGAAATTGAGAACAGTCGCGTCCATCCGCAATCCTATCAATTAATGGCGTATTTCGGTTGGATGTTTAAAGCGCTACCGCTGGGTTTTCTGGCGACTGGCGTTTTCATCTTTATTTGCAAACTAATTTATAATTTGATCAGCGCAAAAATGGCTGTTCGCAGGCTCGAACACCTGAACTAGCACGTTACCATTTCTTGGCCGTGTAATGCATCAGGTCTCACAAAATGGTGACCCCAACTATCCACCTTATTTGAGCGCCCGAATCAGCGCATCAGCAACGACATCCGGCTGAGTAAACAGGGCTTCATGACTGCCGTCAACTTCAATCAAATGCACATCCCCCAAGCCTTGCGCCATCTCCGTGTAAGCCCCCGGTGGCAAAGAAACATCGTCTTTGCACAAAACGACACTTATGGGTAATGTCAGGTTGTCAAAATCTTTGGTGTCAACCGGAGTTGTAAAAAGCGCCAGGGGTTGCGGCACCAATTGAGCGATCAACGCATCCTGCATGGCCCTGGACTCGCCGCCCATGAGTTGATAGCGAACAAAATCTTCCATAACCGGAACACAATTATCGGGCGAGGCTTTGGCGGCAGCTGCCATGCCTTCGGCGGCTTCCGGGGGCACCAAATCAAATTGCCGTTGCCCATCGGGTAGCACAAATGCATTCAGGAAAATGAGTTGTGCAATTTTATCAGGCGCCAGGGGCGCTGATGACTGCAGCAAAAAACCGGCACTGGAATGACCGACCAGCACCACCGGAGTGGGTTGCCGATTCAAGGTAGCGATGATTTTCTTGACATAATCATCAAATTTGATTTGAGAGCGTTTCTCCTCCGGGCGATGCCCTGGCATCGCAGGCGCTTCGGCCGTATGCCCCGCCTTCTCGAGTGCTTTGATAACGCCCTTCCAGCACCATGGTCCATGCCAAGCTCCATGAATCAATACAAAATGCTGTCCCACAGCCGACTCCTTTGACTAGCGGTAAAAACCAAAAACCCCATCTCTCACCTTGAGAAATGGGGTTTGATCATCAACTCATGATACCCTCCGCGGGTTATCCGTTGTCGTGACGCGGCATCGTAGGATTGAGCCACTCATTACTTATCAATCATCTGGTGTGCTGTCAAAAGTATTCTGTTGGCGTTGTATCACAGAGCATTGAATCGTGAATTCAACATCTAAAAAGACCCTCATTTTCCCAGACTGGGAATTGGCCCCAGTGTTCAAGCTCATTTTAAAGTGTGCCGAGGTGCGCAACAGAGCTGGCGGATTTCGCCTGCGACTTACCCGACATGCCAGTTCGCAAGGTATGATTTTAAGCAGGATCAGCTATGAATTGAAATTGGGCAAAAAGGAAGCGTGAATATTAAGGCAGGCTTTCTGTTCTATTTCTGCCATTTTTTTTCGCAAGATAAAGGGCCTGGTCAGCCTTGTCGATCAACTCATTTAGCATCGTCTCGGTATCACTTTTTCCAATCTCAATTATATGAAAACCAAGAGAGATGGTTATTCTGACAGATGCATCCTCAAAGCAGAACTCAAAATTTTTAATCGCCTTACGGATACGCTCGCACTGCTCAAGCATCCCTTCGTGGCCAATCTCACCGCGCGGTAAAATAATAAATTCATCGCCACCATAGCGGCCGAAAAGATCTTCAGTGCGTTTATTTTCAATGACAGTGTTGGCAAACTGCGCCAAGACGAAATCACCACTTTGATGACCGTATATGTCGTTTACCTGCTTAAAGTTGTCTACATCCATCAGGATAACGCCAACCGGCAGCTGGTGCCTTCTGGCATAAGCCATTTCCATTAAGGCAAGTTTGGTAAAGTGATAGCGGTTAAATATTTCCGTAAGCGCATCAAAAGAAGCTCGGTGTAAAAGGCTTTCCTCCGATCGGATTTCAGTTTCAGTCTTATATTCAATTTTCATTATTGAATAGCCCAGCTGAAGGGGAACACCGGGCGGCAGAGCAGCGCGACTTACTTTGCGAGCATCAACGTATGTACCGTTGGTTGAACCTTTATCCTCAATCGTAATCGTATCTCCGGTCCATTCGATGACGCAGTGAATACGGGATATCCGTTCATCTTCAATGCAAATATCCGCCTGCGACGATCGGCCAATTGTCGTAGAACCGTTTTTGAGCTTATAGCGGCTACCACTGTTGTTGCCAATGTAAATCACCAAATGGGGATGGCGGTCCTCAGCGTGAAGAAAAGATTTTTCTTCAAGCGTGGCTGTTTTAGCCAGATCTAAAATATGGCTCTTTTCCATAGACAATGACTACCGGCACAAAGTTATGCGCGTTGCCGCACAGCTGTTTATAAATTATTAGAGAATCAAAAATTGTTATAATTGTAATAACTTAAAGCAAGACTCGTTTTTTTATTTATCGGGATCTTGAAAGCAAACTTTAGAAATTGATGAATTAAATGAAGCTTTTAAGATGAAATTTAGTATATGGTGGAAATCCGGATACTTTCCCCATAGATGCTAAAATAAAAGCCTTCAGATGGATTTTCTGAAGGCTGTGGTATGTGGTGCCCGGGGCCGGAATCGAACCGGCACGGTACTTTGTACCGAGGGATTTTAAGTCCCTTGCGTCTACCATTTCCGCCACCCGGGCGCTTGAGCGCGTTTTCTTGTAAAACGCCAAAATGATAAAAGGTCTGATACCTGAATAAAGGCGGGTTTTCAAGATCTAATTGGGCGCAAGCGCTCATTTAGCGTTATTTCTTATTGGTTATTGGAATTTGGAATCTAAGATCCCATCAGAGCAGATCTTTTCCCGCTTAAACGATGCGTCGATATCGACAAAATAAGATTTTTTATAGAGACGGGATAATATTTTATGGATTTGGATTTAGTGCATGCTGGGGTTTGGAGAATTCGAAACCTTTTTCATTAAACAGCGTCAAACAGGCATTGACCACCTGTTCATCATAAAGCTTGCCCTTGTTCTTGAAAATTTCATCCAGGGCTTTATCCAATCCGATCGAGGGACGGTAGGGCCGGTGCGATGCCATGGTCTCAACCACATCGGATACCCCCACAATGCGTGCTCCAATCAAGATTTCTTTGTGCCCGAGCCCATGAGGGTAGCCAGAACCGTCCAAACGTTCATGGTGCTGTAAGAGGGTCTGGGCAATCGGCCACGAAAAATCGATGCCTTTTAAGATATCATAGCCCACTTTTGAATGCGCCTGTATCATTTTCCTTTCGATTTCTGTAAGCTGTACCGGCTTGCTCAGAATTTCAGCAGGAAGTGATATTTTACCGATATCATGGATTGATGCCGCCATGTATATCCCCTCAACATCACCACGGGGCAAATTGATCTCTTTAGCAATGGCCTGAGCCAGCTCGGCCACCCGGTGCTGGTGACCGGATGTGTAAGGATCCCGCATCTCAACTGCCAGGGCCATGGCTCGGATGGTTCCGTCCATTACTTTTTTGATATGATCCAGACTCAGCTGCAGTTGCTGCTGCATGCCTTTACGATTGGTAATATCCCTCAGGGAAGCCAGATAGGCTTTTTTCCCTTTCCACTCAGTCTCAATAACGCGCATTTCAGCCACCATGGTAGTGCCATCACCAATAGTGATATCCAGCTCGGTGGGTTCTTCAGGAGAAATCAAATGCTCGAAGGTCTGACCCACAAAGTGCTCTGCTTTGGTTCCGAAAATGGATTCCGCCGCCGGATTCATGAATCTCACAATTGCGTTCTCATCCAGGATTAAAATACCATCCGCATTGGCATAAATCATACTGCGGAAATTGATTTCGCTCGTATGCAAGGCTTTTTCAGTTTCGCGACGGCTGACAACTTCCTTACGCAGCTTTATATTGGTTTTAAACAAGGCATCCGTGCGCTCCTCCACCAAATTTTCCATTTCCAGGTGAAGTTTGCGCAAATCCAATTCTGCCTGCCATTTGGCGCTCAAGGCAGTTGCGAATTGTATAATTTCCTGGCGATGAAACGGTTTTTGCAAATACAGCAGCTTATCAGGCGCATCGGGTTGCTTTTCTGTTGAACCCGGATGGGTGCGGATAAAACCGCTAACCAGCACAATATTGGTATGCGGGTCCAGTTTGAGGATTTCTTTTGCCGCCCATTCTCCATCCCGGCCAGGAGGCATTTTTAAATCAAGAAAAACAACTGCATAAGACTGCTTGAATTCCATGGAAAGTCTGACAGCTTCCACCGCCTCTTCACCCTGAGAGCAGCAATCAAGTTCGAAAACAGCGGTGCTGTTATTTTTTTTGGCATCTGAGTTTAAGATTTGCTGATAGAGGTCCAAAATGGCCGGATCGTCGTCAACAGCCAGGATACGGTATTTTTTGGGGGGCATATCTGTCATGGCAACGGGTTGGCTTGGCGTTTAATGACATCAGATAATAACGGCCGAAACTGAGCGTAAATATATTTAATATCAAAAATAACTATTAATTACAATACCTTTTCCCTGGGTTGAACGTTTCAAATTTTAAAAGATGACATCATATAAAGGATTATGATCTTTCTTTTATTTAAAATTTGAAATCCTGCGGACATGCCCATCTTACCGCATCTACTGTGTCAAATGCCGTTTGGCATAGTCAACTATAGCCAAACAACATTTTCCTTGTATATGCGGCAACCTAAACAAGCGTTCAACCCAGGTTTCTTGGTTGAACGTTTCAAATTTTAAAAGATGACATTATATAAAGGAATACGATCTTTCTTATATTTAAAATTTGAAACCCTGTGGGCTTATCGATCTTTATCCTCCACCTGTATGGCGGACTAGCGCATCTGCAGTGTCAAATGCCATTCCGCATAGAAAACTATATTGGTCTTCGCTTTCAGCTACGCCCCAACAAGGCGGAACGACATCTGCAGTGTAGCTTTGGGCTTCGCTTTCAGCTTCGCCCCAACAGGGCGGCAATCCTCCAGAGGCGGATCTTCGACCTCGACAAGCGCTCAGCAATTGTACCATGGCTGAGCGTTTCAAAATTTTAATAAAGGGATGACGGGCAACAGCTTGTCAAAAATCAATGGATTTGTTAATCATCTGGGATGCATAAAGCGGTACAACATAACAAGCTAATTCTTGCTTCCAATTCTCCGCGGCGACGAGATCTATTAGCACAGGCGGGGCTTACTTTTTCTGTCATCCCCAGTGACGTCGACGAGCAACGGGTGACAATATCTGATCCGGATGATTTTGTCAGAACACTGGCTGAATCCAAAGCAACCGATATATCTGAAAAACACCCGGATAGCTGGATCATCGGGGCCGACACCATTGTGTGCACCGAGCAGCAGATTCTGGGCAAACCGGATTCTAAAGAAGCTGCCAGAGATATGCTCAGACGCCTGAGCGGCAAAACCCATCAAGTTTATACTGGATATTGTATTTGTTGCAAAAGCACCGGACGGCTTTTTACGGATGTCGTCAAAACGGACGTGCGCTTTAAAATTATCTGCGATGCGGAAATCGAATGGTATATTCAAACCGGTGAACCGTTTGACAAAGCCGGTGGCTATGGAATCCAGGGCATTGGGTCTGTTCTGGTAAAAAGTATCAATGGATCCTATACCAATGTGGTTGGACTGCCTGTTTGCGAGGTCATGAGCTTTCTGATTGAAGAAGGTGTGATTGCTTTAGATTTTTAACCTTCATGCTTATGTTTAGAATCTAAAATGAAAGAGAGACTGGATCAAATAATAGAGCGTATCCAACGAGCGGCGGAGGGCTGTGGACGGGATGCGGGGTCCGTGCAACTGGTTGCGGTCAGCAAAACCATTGCGCCTGACAGGGTTCGAGAGGCGCTGGAGGCCGGCGTCACTATTTTGGGCGAAAACTATGTCCAAGAAGCGCGCGATAAATTTCAGGCCCTGGTTCAATACCCTGTTTCATGGCATTTTATCGGTCATTTGCAATCCAACAAGGCCAAATATGCGGTGCGGCTTTTTGATCTGATTCATTCGGTGGATTCGCTTAAACTGGCTCGTGAACTCGACAAGCAGGCCGCTAAAGTGGATAAAATTCAACCGATCCTGATTCAGGTCAATATCAGCGGAGAAGATACAAAATCCGGAATTGCAACAGAAGAGACAGCTCATTTGATCACAGCGGTCAGCGAATTAAAAAACCTGTCCATCAGGGGGCTGATGACCATGCCGCCCTACTTTTACCAGCCGGAAAAAGTCCAGCCATTTTTTGCCGCCTTGCGCCGACTGCGCGATGACATCCAAGATCACTGCATCTCGAATGTGTCCATGGAAGAGCTGTCCATGGGGATGACAGGTGATTTTGAAGTAGCCATCCAAGAAGGCGCGACACTGGTGCGAATCGGCACGGCCATCTTTGGAGAAAGACAATGAAAGTTTTGTTGCATATCTGCTGCGCAAATTGCGCTGTATACCCTGTTAAAACAATGCGGAAAGAGGGCCTGGCGGTGATGGGTTTTTTTTACCGCCATAATATCCACCCTTATACCGAATGCCAGAAGCGTCAGGAGGCCCTGGAAGTCTTCGCCGAACAGATGGATGTGAAAGTCATTTATCAGGAAGGGTACGATCTGGAAGGGTTTATTCAAAATGTCGCTTTTCGGGAGTCCGAGCGCTGTCAGTATTGCTATCATGACCGCCTGCGCTCAACCGCCCTGGTCGCCAAGCGCGGGAAATTTGATTATTACTCATCCACATTGCTATACAGCAAAAAGCAGCAGCACGACTTGATTCGGTCGATGGGCGAATCCATCGGCAAATCGGTGGGGGTGCCCTTTCTTTATCAGGACTTTCGCGCCGGCTGGAAAGAAGGCATTGACTGTTCCAAGGAAATGGGGCTTTACCGCCAGCAGTACTGTGGGTGTATATATAGTGAAAAAGAACGGTATTACAGAGAATAAAAATGGATCTTTTTCCGCTGAGCTGCGTACTCCGCGGGTTTCTGCCTTCGACGTACTCAAAGTACGCCTCAGGCAAAAACCCTTGTGCGGCCTTGCTCAACGAAAAAATCTCTCATTTTAAAAATTGTTTTTTACCTTTATACAGACTTTAACAACTAATAAATTAAAAGACGCCATTCTATACCAGTCAAGATTATAATATAAACTTGCGGAATGCGAAATTAAAGTTTCAGAGTAGTTTCAAAGTCTGTTTCGTCTTATTGGTTTGATTGCTTGAATTGAGTCATATGTTTAATGACGAATCCAACCAATTAAACATACAAAACCAATCGAACGAATTGAGCAATTCTGAAAATATATGTTTGGAAATTTTCTATACTTCATCGTTGTCCTGCTGATTTATCTGACCTATCAACCGTCAGAAGAGACCAACTTTAGCGGCCTTGAAACCGTCACGCTTTTCATTGGTTTTATTGTCCTATTCTTTTATTTCACCACATTTTTGTTTCGCAGACTCGAAAAGCGAATTACGAGTAACGATTTTGCTGCGCTGGACGCGCAATTTCATTCTACTTTAATGCGGCAGTCCATCATGGCGGTTCTGATTTTCGCTGTTGATATTTACGGCCTCAGTCTGCCATCTTTTTTCATCGACATCCCCATATTTTCAACCATTCCAACCCTTGAAGCGTTGCTGTTTCTGGGTCTTTTTGTGTTTTATCTCGCGCTCGTTTGGACTTGCGCCTATGGACCTTACAAAAAGCTTTACCGCAGCGACATCTCCCAAAAATCATATGTTCTTTCCAATATTACCTTTTCCATACCGGTATTGCTGCCCTGGCTGATTCTTTCCGGCTTCGCTGACTTGATTAAGGCCCTGCCTTTTGAATGGCCGGCTCATTTTCTTGAGACTACCGAAGGTGAGATCATTTACTTTCTTCTTTTTCTAGTTGCAGTGGCGGTGGTCGGCCCGGCAATGATCCAAAAATTTTGGCGATGCAAACCGCTCGAAAGCGGCGAGCATCGCCAGCGCATTGAACGCCTATGTCGTAAAGCAGGCATTGCCTATGCTGACATTCTATACTGGCCAATATTCGGCGGTAAAATGATTACAGCCGGCGTAATGGGTTTAATCAAAAAGTTTCGCTACATCCTGGTTACCCCTTCCCTGCTGCGACTACTCGAACCCGAAGAAATTGACGCTGTCATCGCTCATGAA
This sequence comes from Desulfobacterales bacterium, assembly GCA_030066985.1. Taxonomy (NCBI): domain Bacteria; kingdom Pseudomonadati; phylum Thermodesulfobacteriota; class Desulfobacteria; order Desulfobacterales; species Desulfobacterales bacterium. The sequence continues at coordinate 38,779 of JASJAN010000022.1, read as the reverse complement.
ATCGGACATGTTAAAAGAAAACACCTCATGTTTTACCTGATGTTTTTTGTCGGCTATATGCTTTTGTCTTACGTGACCTTTGATATCATTCTTTTTGGTATGGTTTATGCTGAGCCCGTTTACTGGTTGATTAATAAAACCGGTTTTGACCAGACCACCATCTTCTCAGCCCTTTTCAGCCTTGTGATTATCGTTGTTTTTTTGGTTTATTTTCGCTTCATTTTCGGATTCTATATGCGCAATTTCGAACGCCAGGCAGATACGTATGTATATTCTCTTTTTGATTCAGCAAAACCGCTCATCTCTACACTTGAAAAAATTGTGACCACCAGCGGGCAATCTGCCGACCGACCCAACTGGCACCATTTCTCTATTCGGCAACGTATCCAGTATTTACAAAAATGCGAATTCGACAGACGCTGGATTCGACGCCACGATCAGAAGGTGAAAAAGAGTATAGGTGTTTACCTTGTCGCCATATTGCTGATTGGTCTTGTGGGATATCAACTCAATATGGGGGTTATCGGCAGCAAGATGAATCAAAATGTGTTGGAAAAAGTGATTGTCAGAGAATTGCAAAAGTCACCGGATAATCCAAATTTGTACCGGCTCATGGGAGATCTGCACTACGAGCGTGAAGATTACCAGGGTGTAAAAGAAGCTTACGAGAAATCCCTTGCGCTGCGATCAGATGATGCGCATGTGCTCAACAACCTGGCGTGGTTTTATGCGACCTGCGAAGATATATCGCTTCGCGATCCTGAAAGATCTTTGCTGCTGGCCAAAATGGCGATTGGGCTCAACCCATCATCCCATGTGTATGACACTTTGGCGGAAAGCTATTTTGTCAATGGATTGCACGCTGAAGCCATTGAAGCCGGTGAACAGGCGTTAAAGCTGGCGAAAGGAAATCGGTCTTACTACAGAAAACAACTTGAAAAGTTTCGAAGTAAATCTAAAACCCCTTAAATCGCATGTCAAAAGCACTTATTCTGTATTTTCTCCAGTGCTTTCTGCTTTTGTTGTTTTTAGATAATTAAATACTTTTTTCCCGCCGCCGACCACCAGCAGAATACCAACTAAATAAAAACAAAAATAGATAAAGACCATATAGGGGCCAAAGTGCTCAATCTTCTTTATTTCCGGCATAATCTGGGGAATCCGAAAGAAAACTCCGATACCGGCCATCAGCAGCAAAAGACCCCAGATCAATTGAAATGTGGATTTTTGTTTATTTTCCATGAGCAAATCTTCTGGTCACTGGCGACTGCCAGCAGCCGGGTTTGCTTAATCCTTCAAACTGCCTTTGAAATCTGCTTTGCGCTTTTCAAGAAATGCGGCTGTGCCCTCTTTGGCGTCGGCGCTGCCATAACACATGCCAAAGCCCTCGACCTCAATGTGAATGCCGGTGGCCAAATCCGTATTTAAACCGTGGTTAATGGCCTGTTTTGCAGCCCTTAGAGAGACTTTTCCTTTGGCGGCAATCTCCCTGGCGGTTTGCATGACTTCAGCCATCAATTGATCTGCAGGAACCACTTTATTGGCCAACCCGATTTTTTCGGCTTCGGCCGCAGAGATCATTTTACCGGTGAAGACCAACTCTTTGGCCCGATTGGCGCCAATTAAACGCGGCAGACGCTGCGTGCCGCCAAACCCCGGAATTAGCCCTAAATTGATTTCCGGTTGACCGAATTTAGCGTTTTCCGAGGCATAAATAAAATCACAGGCAATCGCGATTTCTGTGCCGCCACCCAAGGCAAACCCATTGACAGCTGCGATCACAGCGATTGGCAACGCCTGCAGTCTGGCGAAAATGGCATGCCCGTTTTGAGCAAAAAGCTTGGCTGTCAATGAATTATAAGTAGCCAGTTCGGAAATATCGGCCCCGGCCACAAACGCTTTGTCACCAGCACCGGTAAGGATCAAAACCCGAATCGTTTCATCAGTCTCAATGACGTCCAGGGCCTGTGATAATTCTTCCAAAAGGGCGGCATTCAAAGCATTGAGGGCTTTAGGTCGATTAAAGGTAATGGTCGCAATCCCTTCGTCAACCTGATAGATGATATTTTCGTATGCCATAAGATATCTCCTTCCCTTGCATTAATATAAGTAAGTCTCAGATAAAGTACTAAACAAACTTTGTCAAATTTTAAATCGAAAGGATTTATTTTTGGTTGCTGCGGCTTTCGCTGGAGGCTGCTATATAAATGGCTGATAGAATGATAACACCACCGACCACTTTATAAACCGTCAGGCCTTCGTCAAAAAGAAAATAAGCCATAATCGTGCTGCCGATGGGCTCGCCCAGCAGGCTGACGGCGATGAGGCCGGCACTGAGCCACCTCAAAGCCCAATTATAGGTGCTGTGCCCCATAATTTGGGCAATGAGCGCCATGCCCAAAAAAGCAGCTACTGTACCGTGACTAAAGCCGGTTATCGGCATTCTTAAAACCAGCACGATAGCCCACAGAATAACTGCTGCACTGCCATAACAAATGAAGATATAAGCCAACAAAGACAGCTTACGCCGCAAACTGCGGCCTAAAAGTAAATAAATGGCAGCACAGATACTGCCGGCCAGCGCAAGTCCGTCGCCCAATAGCGCTTTTCCGCCAGTGGCAAAATCACCGTAACCAATGATGGCGCCGCCGATCACACTGATGCAAATGCTGTACACTGCCGCCCGTTGAACCCGTTCTTTGGCAATAAGAGGCGTTAACAGGCCAACCCAGAGCGGGTTGGTATTGACCAGCACGACGCTGTTGGCCACCGATGTGTAATCCAGCGAGGATATCCAGGTTGCAAAATGAAGGGCCAGAAAAAAACCGGAGATGACTGCCAGTTTTAGATCCTGTTTTGATAGACTTTTAATTTCCTCACGGGCTTTCCACCAGGTAATGGGCGTTAGGATAAGCGTTGCCAGACCCACACGGTAGGCAGCGATGACCAGCGCGGGCGCATCTGCCAGGCGCGCGAAAATGGCGCCGGTAGACACAGCCAAAGTGCCCACGATCAGGGCCAGATAAGGATTAAAAGGCGGAGCCATATCGGATGGTTTGTCCGTCATTGAAGGCTATCCCCGGGGTTGGATCTGGTGAGATTGTTTTTGAAATGCAGTCGGGCTGGTGGCTTTGATATAGTTTCGAATTCCTTTAACGATACCTTCTGCGATGCGGTCTTGGTATTTGGGATTGACCAGACGTTTGCATTCGCGAGGGTTGCTGATAAAAGCCGTTTCAACTAGAATAGACGGCATCTGCGCACCTAAAAGGACATAAAAAGGTGCCTGTTTGACACCTTTGCTTTTTACACGCGTGTAGCGCTTGTTACGCAGATGTCCAACCATGGAAGTTTGCACAAATGAAGCCAGACGGCTGGATTCGTTAATTTTCGCGTTTTGCATCAGATCAAATAGTATCTTTTGCAGATCGCTAATATTCTTTGTGGATGTGGCGTTTTCCATGGCGGCCACCCGAATGGCCTCTTCATCCGTGGCCAGGTTCAAAAAGTAGGTTTCAAGACCGTAAGCTCTGCGGTCTCGCGATGCATTGGTATGAATTGATATAAACAGATCGGCATTTCTGGTATTGGCAAATGCCGTGCGTTCCTCCAAGGTTAAAAAACGATCAGAATTACGGGTGAGAATGACTTCCAAACCCAGTTCTGTTTTGATCTTTTTTGCCAGTCGTTTGGAAATCTGCAGGACCACGTTTTTTTCGTGAACGCCTCTAAGGTAACCGGGTGCGCCGTAATCTTTGCCGCCATGCCCCGGATCAATGACGACGCGTTGAACTCCCAGCGCCAGTTGTTTAGCCAGCGAGCCGGGTGGGATTTTGCCGCCCTTTTTAACAGTGGGCGCCAGGCCGGTTTTGGGTGATTTTTTGGCGGTTTTGGAGCCCCACACGTCAATGACGATGCGAAACGGGTCTTTGAGTGAAAAAATCTTATAGGTTTCAAAAGATTTAATATCAACCACTACCCTGACAGAGTCTTTTGAATACTGACCAGCACGCGCATCACTCAGCAAATTGTCATGAATCCGAATGCTTTTGCGGATATCTTTGCTCAGTCGGCTGTTGCTTAAATCAACATAAAGACGCTGGGGCTTGTTGATGGAAGGATCTTTCTTAAGCAAATGGTGGTAATAAGTGGTTTCTCTATCAACATCAACCACAACCCGGGTATAGTTGGGATTTGACCAGTGACGCAGGTTGGTGACTGTCACCATTCCGCCGGGCGCAGCCCGGACTGCAGGCTTGCGCTCAGCCGGGGGAGCTGTCTTGCGCGCCTCACTGGTCTTGATTTTTTCCCCAATGGGATCTGATGGGCCTCTTGGCGACTTTTTTGCAACGTACGGCATTTTCTTGATTTCAGCACGGGCTTTGGCTTTATAGCGGCTTTCAGGAAATTGCGAGATAATCTGATGGTATGTATCGGATGCGGTCGCAAGGTCATTTGAAGATTTTGAATAGGAATATAGCCGCTGATGAAGGGTCGCCACCATAAAAAGGCCGGCTGCTGCCCAGGGACCTTGCGGATCCTGATTGAAAACGGACTGGAATTGATCGATGCAGCGCTGCCAGTTGCTGCGGTATTTCATTTTCTGATTGCTTTTTCGCAGGTTACGGTAGCAAGCCTCGGCGCTGATATAGGTATCTTTTGGCGTTGTCTTTTTTACTGTTGTCGCTTTTTGGGGTGCTGGCGCTTTTTTCGCAACGACGGGTTTGCCCATCTGGCGCAGCTCAAAGCTGGCTTTTTGCCGGTAACGGCTTTTTGGATAGCGCTGGACCACTCTTTCAAAAAGGTCCCGGGCTTCAGTCAAATCTGATGCTTGCCCTGAATATTTGGCCAGACCCTGATACAGCTTGGCCGACATGTAAAGACCGGCTGCTGCCCATGGCCCGTCAGGATCCTGTTTATAGACTGATTGAAATTTTTTAATGCACCGCATCCAGTTGTGGCGGTATTTTATTTTTTTAGGATCCTGACGCAAACTGCGGTAGCAAGTTTCGGCTTCATAATACACGTCGCGCGGGGCCGCCAACGAAATACCGGAATAAAGCACCACAGCAGCCAGAAACCACAGAGCAATAAAGCGTGTGCCACATTTTGCAGTAAGCAGATCGGATTTTCGGTGTGCATTCAGCAGCATTGCATCATTCCATCAAGTCAGAAACATGGTGCACTTTCGATTTAGGCGCGATCCATACACGATTTGTTCACTGGTTCTATTCCGCAACATCTTTGGCTTTTTGCTGGAGCTCGTTGAGGTAGTTGAGTGCCTCCAGCGGTGTCATTTTGCCAATATCCACCTTGGCCAGCTTATCCACAAACCAATTTTTTTTATGGTGAAACAAGTCCATCTGTACCGAACCTTGCGAGGGTTCTTTTAGATCAGAAAAGGAGTCGGCCATTTCCTGTTCCTGGTTCTCGATGCGGTATAGAATTTTTTTGGATCGGTTGATGACCTTTTCCGGTATACCAGCCAAACGGGCCACCTGAATACCATAGCTGCGATTGGTGGCGCCTTCTACCAATTTTCGCAAGAAGATAATTTCGTCGTTCCATTCCTTCACTGCGATGTTATAGTTTTTAACCCGCGGTTTTTGCTGGGCCAGCTCCGTTAATTCATGATAGTGGGTCGCAAACAGGGTTTTCACGCCGGTCTTATGCAAATCGTGTAGATACTCGACAACAGCCCAGGCAATACTGAGCCCATCATAGGTGCTGGTTCCACGGCCGATTTCATCCATTATAATCAAACTGCGCTCACCGGCATTGTTGAGAATGTTGGCTGTTTCCTGCATCTCAACCATAAAGGTGCTCTGTCCGTGGGACAGATTGTCCAACGCGCCGACTCTTGTGAAAATCCGATCAACGACACCGATCGTCGCCTTGCGGGCCGGAATAAACGATCCCATTTGGGCCATAATGACCAACAGGGCCACCTGTCTCAGCACTGTTGATTTTCCAGCCATATTGGGCCCTGTGATCAGCAGGATCTGGTTGGTTTCATTGTCCAGCGAAACCGTATTGGGTACAAACCGTTCGGCGGTGATCATTTTTTCAATCACCGGATGCCGCCCGTCCTCGATATCGATTAGACCATCAAGGGTCATTTCTGGTTGACAATAATCATTTTGATCGGCAACCTCAGCCAGATTTAGCAAGCAATCCAAGCGCGCCAAAAATTGAGCCGCGCTTTCAAGATGTTTATACTGCTGAACCACTTCCTGTCTGATTTGATTGAAAATCTCAAGCTCAAGGGCGGCGCGCTGATCTTCTGCATTTATAACCTTTGTTTCAAAGGTTTTCAACTCGTCAGTGATATAGCGCTCGGCATTGACCAGGGTTTGCTTGCGCACATAGTTGGCCGGCACTTCAGAGGAGCGACTTTTGGGCACTTCGATATAGTAACCGAAAACCTTGTTATACCGTACCTTTAAGGCAGTGATCCCGGTCGCTTTGCGTTCCTGGATTTCCAGATTGGCCAGCCAGCCTTTTCCATCCTGACTGATTTTAACAAGTTCATCCAGAGCATCATCATAGCCCGCTTTGATCATACCGCCTTCGCTGGTGGTCGGCGGCGCATCCTCCCGGATCGCCTTTTCGATTAAATCTGACAATTGATATAAGGGGTTGAGATTATCGTCCCAGCTGAAAAGGGCCGATGCCAGCTTTGACACTAGGGTGTGAATGTGCGGCAGGGTCATCAGTGATCGTTTAAGCGCAATTAAATCCCGGGCATTGGCGTGCCCCATAACGATTTTGGTACTAACCCGTTCGATATCAAACACTGATTTTAACAGATCACGCAGGCTCTGACGGCTGTGGATATTTTCTTTTGCTTCAGCAACCGCTTGGTGTCGGGCCCGGATGTCGTTGATGTCAATGAGCGGATATCGCAGCCATGTTTTTAGCAAACGCGCGCCCATGGCTGATCGCGTATGGTCAATAACCCCCATTAATGTGCCGCGTCGCTTATTGGTATGCAGGTTCTTTTCAAGTTCCAGATTGCGGCAACTGGCGTCATCCACCAGCAAATAATGGCCCAGAGAGTAAGTTTCCAGATGGGTCAGATGCTCAATTGTTTGTTTCTGGGTCTCGCGGACATAGAAAACAAGCGCGCCGGCAGCCTGTATCCCGGCAGACATTCCTTCACATCCGAAACCCTCTAACGAAATCGTTTTAAACTGTTCGGTGAGTCGGTTGTAGCATCGTTTGGTGTCAAATGCCCGATCCTCCAGATAGGTCAGCGCACGGTCCATTTGAGCAGTCCGAACGGTGGCCATATAGGGGTCGTTTTTGACCGATTCGGCCAGTAAAATTTCACGAGCGGATAATCGCAACGATTCATCCACAATGGCCGCTTGATCATCAGACTCCACCAGACGGAAAAGACCGGTGGAGATATCCAAGTAGGACAACCCGAAATTTCCGCCATGACGTGACAGTGCCATAACAAAATTATGTGAACGTTTGTCCAAAAAGGCGTCATCGATAATCATTCCTGGTGTAATGACGCGCACAACATCCCGCTTAACCAGCCCTTTGGCGCTGGCGGGATCTTCAATCTGATCACAAACAGCCACTTTGTACCCGTGGTCGATCATTCGGGCGATATAGCCGGAAACTGCTCGGTGGGGCACACCACACATGGGCACCGGAGATTCATCTTTTTTATTTCTGGAGGTCAGTGTGATATCCAGTACGCGTGAAGCCACCTGGGCATCCTCAAAAAACATCTCGTAAAAATCACCCATGCGATAAAAAAGGATCGTATCTGGATACGCCTCTTTTATCGAGAGGTATTGCTTTAGCATGGGGGTTAATTTGGGTGGGCTCATCAGTCCATCAAAACGGCACAGCTTGTTCGCTTTTATTTTTATGGCCAGTATTGCACCAAAGTGGGGACTATGACAAACTTTTGACTCAAGTGCAAGTCGTGGGCTTTTATTCCAAATAATATAAATTTATAAATATATTATTTTTTATTGCTTATACTTAATTTATCAAAGTGTGGCTTTAAGTTTTTAAAAGTGGCTTTAATGTGCTCTGGAATTACCCGCACTTCACCAAATACTGTTAAGGCATTGGTGTCTCCAAACCAGCGCGGCACGATGTGAAAATGCAGATGTTCCTCGACCCCGGCCCCGGCCACTTTGCCCAGGTTAAGGCCGACATTGAACCCATCGGGTTGCATGCTGGTTTTCAAGATCGCAACCGATTGTTCAACGGTTGCCAGCAAATCGCCCATTTCTGACTTAGCGAGCTGATCGAGGCTGGCAACATGCCTCACGGGTGCAACCAGAAGGTGTCCGTTTATGTACGGGAATTTATTCATCGTCACCATGGTCACCTGGCCTTTATAAAGTGTCAATTCATCCTGATCCGCCAATGCGGCACAGAAGATACACTGTTTTTCTTTGTCACCTAAAATATACTCGATCCGCCAGGGAGCCCACATGGTTTTCATGATACAAACCTCAATTTGTTTGTTATATCGAGCAATTATATTTATATCTAATTTACGGGTTTTGGGTTTGAAACTCAAGCGCTTTTTCTAAAATTTACATGTGCTGGATGGATGGGCGCATGTCAATCGGGCACTGGTTTAGGAAATACGCATCTGTCATACCGGCGATAAAATCGCGCACAATTTCTGCGCTGCTGTGGGTTTCTGTGTACGCCTCTGACATGCCATTGAGGAATTGCCGAAAAATAACAGATGCCATGTCTTTGTGTTTGAGATCGGACAGATATTTCTCAAAAAGGAAACCAAAGAGTTTCTTGAGCTTTTCGGAATGCGCCTTTATTTTGGGATTAAGATAGATGCGCTCCAGATTGAAATTTTTCAAGCGCTGTAATGCCTGCGATACATCTGAACTAAAGGCCACAACATCTTTTTGGAAGCTGGTTTGGATGATATCGGTCACCAGGTTAAAAACAATCGTGCCATTGGTGTTGCCCAGGCATTCGACACTGGTACGCGGCAAATCAGAGCGATCAATTAGATCCAGCCGAATGGCATCTTCAATATCACGGCCAATATAGGCAATGGTGTCAGCAATTCGAACCACACATCCTTCATATGTCATTGGAACCAGACCGGTTGCGGGGTCTTTTATTTTGCACGCCATTTCACGATCCAGCGTGTCAAAGTCTTTTTCGGATTTGGGTTGCAGCATTTGATTGTGCACCTCGCCATCGTGACACAAAATGCCATCGAGTGTCTGTAGGCATAGATTCCAGCCGAGGCCCTTGCGTTCAACCTTGTCTAAAAACTGTACACTTTGCACATTGTGTTGAAATGTGCCGATTCCATAGTTTTGACACAAATCGGAAAGGTAACGTTCACCATCGTGGCCAAAAGGTGCATGACCGATGTCATGCCCAAGGGCAACCGCCTCAATTAAATCCTCGTTTAAGCTTAAATATCGCCCGATGGTGCGTGCAATTTTAGAAACCAACTGGACATGCAGCACCCGGTGCGTAATATGATCATTTTGAACCAAGGAAAACACCTGGGTTTTGTCAATATAACGTGCATAAGCGTGGGCGTGTAAAATACGATCAACGTCTATCGAAAAAGCCTGTCGATAATCGGTATCCCGGTGTTTTTCCGGAGCACGCCTAAGGGCCTCGGTATTGCGAGCGGCCCGATCAGACAATCTTTTGGCTTCCGATTCATCCAGAACGCAACGGGCAAATCCCATTATATCATCATCATATTTCTTCATTGGCTATCATGGTTTCCATTAATCGATGGTAATCAAGACCTGCTTCCCTGAAGCCCTCTCTACCATATTTCATATTGGCTTCCAAAATGTAAAACTGGTCGTTGTGTTCACAGATATCAATGCCCACATCGTCCCAGCGACAGGCCCGGGCCACGCGCAGCGCCAAATCCAGGGCTCCTTTGGGAATGGACTCCAGACTGATTCGGCCGCCAAGTGCCAGATTGCTGCGAAATTCATTTGGCGGTGCGATACGCCAGTAAGCGTGCACAATGTGGCTGCCAATGACCACAACACGAATATCGCGATCAATGGGCAGATATTCCTGGACGTAGGCGGGGCTCACTTGTTCAAGGTAGTCGCGAAGATCTGCATCGTTGTGGATCAGGTAAACACCGCGCCCAAGGGCAGAGCCCCGCGGAACTTTTGCAATAAACGGAAAGGTGAAATGATGGGGTATCGATTTTTTCTGGCGCTTTCCGTAAAATACGCGCGTGCGCGGGTGTGGCACATCCAGCAGTTGGAATAATGCCGTTTGTTTAATTTTATCCTGGACGCATTTGTAGGTATGATAGCTTGGAAATGTCGCTTTGCCGATGCTATCGAATAAGTCGGCATAAAATGGGGTCGGGTAATAGATTTTTTTGGCCTCTCGGATAAGGGCGGCTTCCTGCGGGCTGTAATCGGAAAAATTTGATCGTACCCCTAACGTGCGAACATTCTTACAGTTTTTTAATCGTGCCTCGAGGGCGATAACTTTTTTTGGCATTTAGGATCGCTCGGTCGCTAAAAGTTGACGTATTGTTTCAAGACTTCTGCGGGTGTGGCTACCGGGCCAGTAAATGCGTTCGCATTGGGGGCATTGATTAAATTGCTCTTGGGTTTCATAAATAAAATCCGGCACGCGGCCCCACAGCTCGGTCTTGGCAACAGATACAATCAGCACATTGCACTGCAGACATCTTGTAAATGGCCGTGTTTGCTTTGCCGTCAAACCCAGCTCATGGAAAACTTGCCTGAGTTGCTGCTCAAAGTGGTCTGATTCAATGAAAATCAGTTTGCGATCTGCGAATTGATTGCGCATTTTACGGGTGCGGGTCAGCAGGATACGATCCTTTTCCAGCGTGTCGATGAATTTATCCCCCGCCGGTGCAGATTCATACACGGTATCAAAGCCCAGCATGCGCAACCATTTGGTCAGTTTGCCGAGTGTTTTTTCAGCTGCAAAGCGAGGGATCATCGATGTTCATTCCCTGTTTTTTGCATTTACCCCCTCTTGGCCGTCAACTCCTGGTAGGCTTGCTGAATTTCTTTAAAGCGGTTTTCGGCAAGGGTTTTAAAATCATCACCCAGATGTTCGAGTTTGTCCGGATGGTATTTATTTGCAAGTTTGCGGTAAGCGCGCTTGATTTCCTCTATGGAGGCGTCGGGCGCTACCCCTAAAACGCGGTGCGGATCCCATGCAGGGGTATGGTCAGTGTTGGCATCATGTGAACCGGACTGGTGCTGGCCAGAATCACCTGCCCTATCGCCGCCATTGAAGCCACTGTGGCGATGATCGTAGAAGCGCTGGTCGCGAGCGAGCTTTTTTTGGCCGGCGACTAGAAAACGCCACAACAGCACCCAGATAATGATATCGTCCAGCCAGCCCCAGCCAACAATCAAATCCGGTACAATATCAAACGGATTGAGGGTGTATAGCCCGGCCAGTATCAATAGAATCAGTTTCCACATTATCAACCATCGACTTCGTATCGATTGAATGGATTTGGTCGTCCGGCTTAAAGGTAATACCGCCAGGATAGATTGCCAGCCGATTCCCACAATTAAATCGTCGCTCACATGGCATTACTTAATTTCTTGCGCAGCGTGCGGTTGGGTCTGATCACATAACTGCCGATTGCATCTCCGATATGCTGTGCAACCACCGGGCATTTGACCTTGAGCATAAAAAATATCGGTCGGTCGATGCCATGCAATGTTTCGTAGTTACCCTGCCCTTTGGCAATGATTAAGCCTGCTTTATCAAAAGCCTTTTTAAATTCCGCTGAACACTCTGCCAGCAGAGTACCCGGGGCGTCTGAGCCGTTATCGATGACCGGCACCTGATTGGTCATACCGGTCGAGCGAGCATCCTCGAAGGTCACATCATTGATGATCGGTGCGGCCCTGACCACATAGGTAACCCGTTCGAGGAAGAATTGTTCGATAAATAAACGGTCGAAAACGATTTCTCCACAATTGTCCCCCAGATACAAAATCGAACGCGCTGCGTTAAGCGCCTCATGTAAAGACGCAATGTCCCCTTTCAAATCTGCTGACAAAGCCATTTCGATGGTTGTGGTGACCTCAGCGGGATTCAGCATCAGACCGGTTCCAAAATCGATCATATTACCGGCCAGGGCCAGACGGGCAGCAACTTCAAAAGGATTCTCAGCATCAGCGACACGCTCTTTTAGCCGGGGGTAAAGATCAAGTGCCATTTGATTGAATTGCTGTTTGAGGTCCCGGTAGGGATCTGGATTGCCACTCAAGCGCTGGGCGAGACGCTGAATCTCACGCCCCATGATGACGGGTTCTTTTTCAACATCCATCTGACTGAGAAGTGACAAAATTTCCCGCAGGGCTTTTTTATGCAAAACGGGATCATTCGATGTCAATTTGATGGTTTCCAATGTCTGACGGACAAAACAAGGGATACAGTCGGGATGCGTCATCATTTCTCAAAGCCACCTGAAGAAAAATTTCAATAAATGTCAGACCAGTATACGGAATCCGCGTTCGGGGGTCAATCAAAAGCGGAAATACTGTCTCTGTCTGCGACAACTGGCCTGATATAAACGATTTGTTTTCAAGCCGTTAGCATGAAGCTCAGCAAACCTGAAAGCCCGAAATAACATTCAAGAAAATCGCTCGATTTCCGATAAAACAATCATGGACAGGGTCTGTTCTATTGCACAGGCATACATGAGCTAACATTATATTTAATTAAATTATTTCAATATGTTATATGGCAATTGCAGCATAAAGAGCTTCGCCCGCAGCGCAGAATGTGATACGATAATGGGGATACGGGGATAACCGAATATGAAAATGCGTCAGGTGATATTATTTCTTTTGCTGGGCATCGGCGGTGCCGGCGCTATTTTTTTTAACGGCTACATGGAACATGATGTGGTCGTCATGGAAACCGGTGCCGTGCTCAGCGTAAACAGAACCTGGGACTCGGGCAATGTCATTTTTTATCAGATTGACAGCGACACCTTTGTCGCCAACAAAGATGAAATTGACTATTACGGCAGACCGAATTTAAACGCCATCATTAAACACGCTAAATTTGAAATATCCCGCCAATTCCGCAACAGCAATGATGATTTCAAAAATTTTGCCGACGATACCAGCCATTCCTTCAGTCAAAAATCTTTCTGGGTAATTGCCATTCTGGCAAGCACGTTTGGCTGCATCATGATCCTGATGGTGATTCATTTGATTCTTAACAATCGCCAACACGGAGGCACACCTGAACCACCTGCCAGAATTAAGCGACAAACGCGGGCGGCGGAAGACATACCGGATCATGAAACTGCCGTTGAAATCACGCGATCCGATATTCTGAAATACTTTTTGAACTTGTTCCGGCTCCAGATTGGGGCTGATCCCGGCGCCCCCATGAAAATCAAATCGCTGTCAGACAATGCTGCGGGGCCCAATACGGTCTATGAATTGCAGATCAAACATCGCGGTGATTGGATGCGACGCCGCATGAGTATCGGGCCGCTGGGTGAAGATGTCGGCAGTAAAAGCAAATGTTATTATGTCATCTATGATGTTCATCTGGTGCTGAAGATACCGGCAAAACCGATCTCTGAATTTGATCATTATATTGAAAGTATCAAAAAGGAAGGCGAAATCGTTGACAAACTGGCCCCTAAAGAATGCATCATCCCGCGGGTGTCCGTCTTGTTGAGTTTAATTCACAAACTGCCCAACAGCAGTCATTTATCAGCAGAAAAACTCGAGGATAAATATGTCGCCTGGTTGCGTGCCAACACCGCTTACCAGAAGAATCTTAAAATAAAAAACACCTTTGTCTTTTTCATGGATTTTTCACAATACTATTTTCTGGGCCACATCGTTGATGATCTGCACAATGTCAAAGATGCCATCGCCGAGGAAGTTATTGAGAACGCGGAGACTATCTTTGACAACCAGAAGTTCCGTGGTCGCTATGGCAAGCACAAAGAATCCATTGGCCTTGAGGTTCGACAGGTGTATGATAAGGGCCAGGAAGCCATTCGTCAGTTCCTGACAGATTCTGGTGTGTCAGCGGACATATCGCTGTTTCGCATACAAAGCTGGTTTCTGACACATCTGGCCGGCAAGGCGGTGTCCAGCAAAGAAAGTGGCCTGTCCGAAAACCTGGTGCACGAATTGAATTTGCTCATAGAGCTTAATTTTAGCAAGAATATGGATGCGGTTACGGCCTATCGCGATATCATTACCGCTTACACCCATCGAATCCGATTTGAACAGAACAAACCCCAAATGGCCAGTATCATCACAAATCTGCTGGACCTGCTGGCCTGGTTGCGCACCAAGAAAATCGCTATGCGCGATCTGAAACCCGATAACCTGCTGGTCGCCGGCAACCCCTCAAAATACCCGTTATTTTTAATGAATGCCGATGAATATGAGCTGGGCATCATTGATGTTGAGACGGCCGTAGATTTTGAACCCAGAAAGGATCGCAAGATCAAACAACCGCTGCTCGGAGGTACGCCTTTTTATGCAACCCCATCTCATTTTTTCAGCAACATGGTCCTGCACAAGTCATTTCATGATTTAAACAAGATATTGCATCTGCAGGATTGGTACGCCACGCTGGTGATGATCTTTAAGACCGTTACCGGTGAATTGATGTTCCAGAACACCGCCCGTTTGTTTGCTGATATTCGCAACAAAATAAAATTCGGGCAAATGCAAGGCATGCTTGAAAAAGAAATCGTTGCCGACGTTAGCCGCGCATTCTGGCGCAGTGCGTTGCTGGAGTTTCGGACCAAAATTAATCAACAGGAAAGCATGCTGAAATCGATTGTTTTTACTATTCCGGAAACCGCCAAACACATGTTTCGCGATGTGCTGCATCAGGATCTCAAAGCCACGGCAGAAAAGATAAAACTTTGTGTCAGCAACCAGACCGTTTTTGAGAGCCCCCAAAGCCAGAAACGTCTGATCGGCTCCAGCCCCGCAAAAATCGAACAGCTGCGCGTGGAATTTGAAAACAAAGTTAAATCCATGGGCCATGCCGCCAAGGACAATGCCAGCGCGGTTGTGTTTCTTAAATACCTGTGCACCCTCAAGCTGCATGCTGAGCAACAGAAACAATTAGTAAAAAGGCTTAAACAGCCGAGTTCGAAATTAACGGCTTACACCCTGCTGGCGTTTATGTTCAATAATCTTTACAAATCCATGTTTCGCGAAGAATGGTGGGTAAAACCGGGTGCAGAGGACAAAATGTCCGATGCAGATGTTGATGAAGCAACACTCGAGGCAACCATTTAACAGACCTTACCCTAAAAACGAACAAATCCCACACTGATTTCTATTTGACAGGGAACTTGCACCCGGTGTAGTCTTAGGCGGTCAGACCGGCACTCCGTCTGACAATGCCTGTCATCGTTTAGCAAACTTATATTTGTGCTAACCCCAAATGAAAAGCCATTCAGACAGCCATAATTTAAGCCCCCAACAAGGGCAATTGCTGGTTAAACTGGCCCGTCAGACCCTATCCGAGCATTTTGCCAAAAAGGCATCGCAACAGGATATCGATGCCCTCGAAAGCGCCCTGAAGGATTCTTGCTTTCAGACGAAAAGCGGGACCTTTGTCACCCTAACTCTCAACCAACAACTTCGCGGATGCATCGGCAGCCTCACTTCCAACGAACCCATAAATGCCGGCGTGCGCCGCAATGCGATTAATGCGGCTTTTCATGACCCCCGTTTTGCACCTCTAAGCGCTGTTGATTTTGAAAAGGTTGAAATTGAAGTCAGTATTCTTTCCGAACCCCAGCCCCTTCATTACAGTGATAGCACTGACCTGCTAAATAAGCTGCGTCCTAATGTGGATGGGGTTATCCTTAGTAAAGACCATGCCAGTGCCACCTTCTTGCCACAGGTCTGGCAACAACTTCCGCAAGCAGCTGATTTTCTCTGCCACCTGTGCACCAAAGCCGGCCTGGCGTCAGATGCCTGGAAAACCACTCGTCTCGACATCTCTGTCTATCAGGTGCAATATTTTCATGAATAAGGCTGATGATCTGATTTATTTTCCTCATCGTCATAGGTCTTTCTGCGCAGCGCCCGTCGAACGTATGCCAGGATTGTCAGCAGGGCGGCTGAAACAAACAAGATCTCATACAGGTGAATGGAAAGATAGGTAAACCAGTTGGTATTTTTTTTCTGCTGATCCCGCCACTGAGTTTCGAGCTCGTCAAATGACATCCCGAAGCGCGCCTCAACTGCAGAACCAAGGGTTGCGCCCTGACGCAGCAGTGCCAAAAGATCCAGCACACCTTCTGGGCCATAGGTGCGACTGATATATTCCACCATACTTTTGCTTTGTTCATAGGCCAAGATCAGTGAATTATTATCTGGCGGGAAACGTTGATCTAAGCTGGCAAATTTAAAATATCGACCTGACAGGATGGCAGCCGGTAACAGCGCCCTTTGCGGGTCCATGATGATATCGGCCAGACCGTCGCTGGCCCACTGGCAAACACCCTCGTCCAACCAGCGGGGAAGTCGCTCAGCGCTGATGGCATGGTGAAGCATCAAATGGCATAGCTCGTGCTGGATGGTTGCCCGCAGGTTAAAGGGGGCAGTCGCCATGCGGGTGTAATCGACCACCATCACATTTTCAGCTGGCAGCGCATAGGCAACAACGAGCGCATGACCGGCCATTTGCTGAAACTTTTGCCGGTCATTGATCAGCACAAGGGTTGGCCGAAATTCCAGCGGCCATTGCAAAAGGCTCTGCAGCTCCTTTTTGGCATCGGTATACAGCCCCACAACTTGCTGCGCCGAAGGTTCAAGACCTGCGTCATAATAAATTATCAGCTCCGGAGATTCGACAACAGATGGCTCGACGGCTCGCAGCTCAGCTGCACTCAATACCAATATTAGAATGGATAAGATGAATCGACCGGTCATGGGTTTTTCAACGGGGATATTCAATTCCTGGTTATGATGCCTTTTGCATTCTTGGACATTAGCCCAAAATGTGGTAAAAGCCAAACGCAATATCAAACGCATGCAATCCACAGCCAACCTTTGGCTGTCCATAGCACAGGTATTCAACCGGGTAGAAAACTAAATCGTCATTTCACCTAATGCGACCCAGGAGCTGCCATGTCAGAAATCCGACAAAAAACGATTCAGGGCCTGCAGGTGGGAGACACATTTACCGTTTCCCGTCAATTTACCAAAGCAGATATGAAAGCATTTGCTGACATTACACGCGACTATAATGCCGTTCATTTTGATTCGCGGTTTGCAAAAGCCAAAAAATTTTGCGGTCGCATCTGCCATGGATTGCTGGTGGGCAGTCTGTTAACTGAAATCGGCGGACAAATCGGCTGGCTGGCTTCGCTGATGAACTTTAAATTCAGGCAACCGGTATATTTTGAGGACACCATTACCTGCAAACTGACCATCACCCAGATTGACGCCCGCCGCCGCGCCAAAGCAAAGGCGCTTTTTTATAATCCGGATGATAATCTGGTTCTGGAAGCTGAATTAGAGGGTATTTTGCCGGATAAAACCGAGCGCCAGATACTGGCTGACATGGTCGCCGCAGGTGATCCCACCAATAAACTGCGATAATAACGGTTACGGTTGACTGTCTGCAAGGAAAAAGAGAGTTGTGGGATTTTACCGTATATCAATGATCAACGATTCTTAAATCATTCATCGCTTTTAATGCCAGCGCGTTGGCCGACAATTTAGGACTGGTGGCGGGAGTATCGAGTTGAAATAAACGGAATGGTGCGCCGATGCCGTTTGCAGTGGTCGTTGTTGTGATTGATGCTATTTGCCGGGACTGCCGCTGGTTTTGGTTTGTGGTGGCACAGAAGCCGCCTTTTTTTTCATCATGCTTGAACGTCCTTCAAACACCGCGCCTTCTTTGATGTCAATCGAGGTTGCCATACAATCACCGATGAGTCTGCCGGAAGGATGAATTTCCAATTGCTTGAGCGCTGTGATGTTGCCGTTGACCTTACCCTGGATAACGATGTTTTTGGCCTCCACATCGGCCTCAACGATGCCCGTATTGCCGACAAATATGTCACCTGAGAGCGCAATTGCGCCTTTAATATAACCTTCCACATGCAAGTTTTCAGGTCCTTCAATCTCTCCTTCAATTCGTACATCTTTGCTGACCAGAGAGGTGGAGTCCGCAGTCTTTTCTTTTTGCATTGAAATTACTCCTTATACAGTTGATCAATACCGGCAGTAAGCTCGAGTGGGATGCAATCAACCCAACGCTGCCAGCATACGCGTTAACTGGTTTCGGTTACTTTCTGCTTTTGGGATGCTTTTGCTGTATTCACCGTTTGTGGTTTGGATGGCTTGTGAACACGACCGCTCATGGTAACTTCACCGTCAAATGAAGCACCTTCAGCAATCGATAATTTGGGCGCGGTCAACTGCCCCTCAATACGAGCAGTTTGGTCCAGATGCAGGCGCTGCCTAGCAGCCAACTTCCCCTGCACATGCCCGTTGACAGATATGACATCTGCTTTGATTTCGCCTTTGATCTTAGCTGGCTGCGCAATTTTAACGCGACCGCGCAGATCGAATTCCCCGTCGAAACCGCCCATAATAATGATGTTGCCATTACCGCTGACACGGCCTTTAATCTTCAAATTTTTGCCAAAATAAGAGGTTTCGTTCTGCGTTAAAACCTTTTGGACGCTTTCGGGTTTGATTTCCTTTTTCTTCTTTCCAAAGAAAGGCATCGATGTGCTCCTTTTTGCCATTGGTTTGTTTGAATGCCCAACTTAAGGGTACCTGTTTATTATATATCAAATTACAAAAAATCTACAGCTAGTCTTTAAAATTATTATTTTTTCGTTTACACCTCATACGGCATATGGGTTTATTCGACAACAATCAACTGCAAGGTGTTCTTTTTGCGCATATCGATAATGGTTTCAAAAACAATTTCTTTTTAATCGCTCAGCGCCAATATTTTCTTGAGACCAAAGAAGTGATGTTGTTTCCTGACATTGGTATCGTTTTATGCTATATCCTAATTGGTCGTGATCCCAGTTCAAGAGTTGCGCTATATGACAATTGTCTCTGTTTGCTGGTTGCAAGCGTCTGGTTTGAAACAACTTGCATCGAATGTGTTGCAAGACTGGTTATTAACAACTCGGTTTTCCCAAACACATTTTGGTTGTGGAGCGCAGTATGAAAAAATTCATCATATGCCTAACGGGATTTACCCTCATCGCTGCTGGCGGATATGCCGATCGGATTTCTGAGACTCACGAAATTAAACAAGCCAGACTGCAGATGGTCAAAAAGACCATCCAAGACCGAGGCATTTCCGATAACCAGGTCCTGGCAGCCATACAAACTGTCCCGCGTCATCGTTTTGTGCCGGAAAAACTCCAATCTGTGGCCTATGATGATCGGCCGTTGCCCATAGGTGAGGGACAGACGATCTCCCAGCCTTATGTGGTAGCGCTGATGACAGAAATTTTAGCGCTAGACCGAGATCAGCGCGTGCTTGAAATCGGTACCGGTTCCGGTTATCAAGCAGCCGTCCTGGGTGAAATAAGCGATTTTGTTCACACCATAGAAATTAAGCAAAAACTTTATAAACAAGCAAGTAATACGCTGAAATCACTTGGATATAAAAAAATAAAAACCCGACATAGTGATGGGTATTTTGGCTGGCCGGAAGCGGCCCCCTTTGATGCCATCATGATCACCGCAGCCATCGATCATATTCCGCCGCCGTTGCTCAAGCAACTCAAAGACGGTGGCCGGCTGACATTGCCTTTGGGCAATCCGTTTAGCTATCAAAATCTGGTTCTGGTCACCAAAAAAGGCGACGATCTGATGGTCCAGCAAATTACCGGTGTTTTATTTGTGCCCATGACCGGACATGCCTTAAAAGAACCCGCACCCTGAATGCCCATGATATTGTGTGCCGTTTTCCTGATCGGTTTTTCAACTCTGGCCTTTGAGGTTCTGCTGGCGCGGATTTTTTCGATCACCCAGTGGAATCACCTGTCATTTATGGTGATCAGCATCGCCCTTTTCGGCTTTGCGGCCAGCGGAACCTTTGTGAGTATCCTCAATTCCCGCCGCAATAACCGTCAGCAGCGATCAATGACAGTTGAATTCGCTACCACTGCCTGGCTTGTCCTCTATTCTGCCGCCACCCTGCTGGCTTTTGCGGCGGTCAACCAACTGCCGCTCGACTATTTTCGCCTGCCTGTGGAGCCGGTTCAGAGCATTTACGTATTGGCGGCATTTATATTGCTGGCGCTACCGTTCTTTTTTTCAGGCGGCATGGTGGTGTTTGCCTATGTGCGCAGGCCGCAACATACGGGTCTGATATATTTTGCGACAATGGCTGGATCCGCCTGCGGCGCTGTTGCCCCAGCGCTGCTGCTGCCAGTTTTCAGCGAGGGGCAGCTGGTTGTTTTTTTTGCCCTTCTGCCATTGATGGGTGTTACGACCAGTCTTTTTAGCAGGTCACGCAACACAGTCGCTAAAAAACGACGGGTAGCCCATCAAATGGGCGTTTTTGTTTTTGTGGCCTTGATCATCTGCGGTGGCTTTTTTTTGTGGTCTCCATATGGCCATTGGCTGATAAGCGTTAAACCATCAGCGTACAAAAACTTATCCCAGGTATTGCAATATCCTCAAACGCGTATCGAACAAACCCGTAACAACATCAGGGGTCGCACCGACCGTGTCAGCAGCCCTCACATCCGTTTTGCGCCTGGCCTGAGTCTTAAGTACATGGACAGTCTGGCATCCCAGACAGCGGCTTTTAGAGATGGCGATCATCAGCTGGTTTTATATTCGCCACCGGTGCGCCACAGCATTCAATTTGCGCCCTATACGCTGAGCTACGGCGGTTATGCGCTACATCCCAAGGCACAAAATGCTTTGGTCATCTTGCAAAACGGCGGAGCGGCGGTGGCATCGGTTTTGGCTGCCGGCATCGCAGATGTGACGCTCATATCAGATCATCCGGCTTTTGCTGATATCATCGGCACCCACTATCGACGACAAGTTGTGGCACAGCCGGCCCGCGTTTATTTGTCGGTAACCGACGAGCTTTTTGATGTGATTCAAATCGAAAACTGGGGCACATCTATTCCGGGGTCCGCGGCTCTGAATCAGGATCACCTGTTTACCAGCGATGCCTTTGCGCAATACCTGCAGCATCTGACGCCAGAGGGCCTGATCATCGTCTCCCGACGATTGCTGCTGCCGCCGGCTGACAGTTTGCGGTTATGGGCAACCGCCTATGAAGGATTGAAAAAAATGGATGTCAAAAACCCGGCACAGCATCTGGCCCTGATACGCAATTGGGATACCTTCACCCTGCTCATATCGCGAGCGCCGCTGCACAATTTAGGCCATCTGCAGACATTTGCCACAGAACGCAATTTTGACATGGTCTTTTTCCCGGGTATGACAGCAGCACAGGCCAATCGGTTCAACCAATTCAAAGCACCGTACCACTTTAGTGAAATCAAACGACTGGCTGATGCCTACCACCATGGAAAAGAAAACAACTATTTCCGTTCCTATCTTTTGGATGTGCAACCCCAATCGGACAATCGGCCCTTTCCGGGACGCTACCTGAAATGGCGAAAAGTCAAAACCCTTTACCAGACCTTGGGCAGCCGTTTATATGCATTGTTGTTATCCGGTGAGATTGTGGTGATGGTGGTTTTTGGTGAGGCCCTGCTGGTCAGCGCTTTGCTGCTATTTTTGCCACTGGTATTTATTCGTCGGGATATCCCGAGGCCATCCTGGACACAGGTGCTCTATTTTTTCGGTGTGGGAACCGGTTTTATGTTGGTTGAACTCTTTTTTATCAAAAAATATATTCTTCTTTTTGGCGATCCGATCATCAGCTTTAGCGTTGTGGTCGCCGGTGTGCTTATCTTTTCAAGTTTAGGCGGCGCTTGGTCCCAGAGCCAGACAAAAACTGTGTTAAAACCGGCGCTTTGGGGGTTAGTCGGTTTGCTCATCATCGCCTTTATGTTGCTGAATCCGCTCGTGCATTTTCTGATGGCGCGCCCCGCTATATGGCAATATCTGGGCGCCTTGCTGCTTTTAGGCCCGATCGGTTTTCTAATGGGCCTGCCGTTTACGATCGGCATGCGCGATATGCTGTCTTCTGCGGCCCAGCGCGCCTATGCCTGGTCGGTCAACGGTTGTGCGTCGGTTCTGGCATCAATTGTTGCCGCCCAGATCGCTTTGATGTTCGGGATTGCCTTCATCCTGGGCAGTGCTATTGTTGCCTATGGGATCGTCCTATTAAGTTGGCAGCACCTGAGCAAAACCTGAACGGGAAAGGAGCTAACCCTGACCAGTGAACAAGATACCCATCCATGTGGAATGCTACGCCGGCTATCGAGCCGAAGAGACCCCGCGCAGCATCGCGTTTAAAACTCGCAAAATCCGTGTTAAACGATTGATTGATCGCTGGCTAGATCCCGATCACCGCTACTTTAAAGTGCTCGGAGAAGATGACGGTGTGTATATCGTTCGTCATGACCCCCGTAGCGGAAATTGGGAGCTGACCTATTACAGCACATCAACAAGCTCTCTTTAACAAGATGCCAAAACAGAAATGGTCAATGTCGACAATTAAACCCTATCGCGCACCGCTGTGGTTAAAAAACCCCCATCTGCAGACAATTCTTGCCAGCAGCAAAATCCGTATGATCGGTGCCAATCACATGCGAGATGTGGCCTGCGAAAAAATCATTCAAACCGATGTCGGCACAAAATTACTGGGCTATTATTCCAAACAAAACAGGGATGCATCCAAGGGACTGGTTGTCTTGTTGTCTGGATGGGAAGGCAGTGCCGATTCGACCTACATCTTGCGGTGCGCCAAGATTCTCTATCAAAATGGCTATGACATTTTCAGGCTGAACTATCGTGATCATGGCCCCAGTCACCATCTGAATCCCGGTATCTTTTATGCGGTTCTTTTAGATGAGGTGCACCAGGCCATATTACAGATTGCCGATACTGCCGGAAATCAACCCATGTTTTTAATTGGATTTTCTTTGGGCGGCAATTTCGTTTTACGTCTCCTCAAAAAATGTGTTTCTGTCCCTATCAACAATCTACGCCATGCGGTCAGTATCAGTCCGGTACTGAATCCACAAAAATCTACGCAGACGATTGATCGCATTGCGTATATCCGTAAATATTTTTTGGTCAAATGGCGACGCTCGTTAATGAAAAAACAGACCCTTTTTCCGGATCTGTATGATTTTAGTGAGGTGATGGGTTTAAAGACGATCCAGGCGGTGACCGATTTTCTGTTGGATAAATACAGCGATTTTGAATCTGCCCAAGATTATTTCGATGCCTATGCCGTTATGGGATCGGCCATTGCAGAAGTCAACATACCCGCCACCATTATCACGGCAGCCGATGATCCGATTATCCCGGCAAGCGATTTTTATGACCTGGCCGTCAATGAAACGGTTCAGTTGGTAATTCTTCCCCACGGGGGTCATAACGGTTTTATTATTGGATTTCACCTGGGAAGCTGGTATGAAGCACAACTTGTATTGTTATTTGACCATATCATCAAGCATTCATAAAAAGCGTAAAATTGTGACTTGCTTTTCGCCACTGTGCGACCTAAGTTATTTGGCATAAGTTTAAAACAATTCGGGGGACAATTATGGATGACAAGACAACTGAAATTTTAAAATGCGCCCTTTTGATGGAAAAGCGCGGGCAGGCATTTTACACCAAGGTGGCCCAACAAGCATCCGGCGAGGTCGTCAAACGATTCTTTGAAATGATGGCTGAAGAAGAAAAGAATCACATCAAGATTTTATCTGAGCAATATAAAGCCTATCAAGACAAGCAAGCGTTTAATATCAGTGATATGGCAGATCAGTGCGAATCGGATATCTCCAGCCAAATACTGTCAAAGCATATCAAATCTGAAATTTCTGCGGCTGATTATGAAGCCGCCGCCATTGCGGCCGCGATGTCCATGGAAGAAAATGCCATCAAATTGTATTCAGAACGGGCTGCGGCGGCAACAGACCCCAATGAAAAAGCGCTCTATGATTGGCTGGCAAATTGGGAAACCCAGCATCTGAGCTTTCTGGCCGACATCGACCGCGACCTGACCGAAGACATTTGGTATGATCAACAATTTTGGCCTTTCTAAATTCCGGCCTCATAGGGATATCGGGCGATATATTAACCGACCCACGGTTAATGGGTTGGTTGTCCTTATTTGGGGGTTGATCTTTCCGCTGACGGTAATCGGTGGCGGTAATTGGACGTTAGTGGCGGATGATGACGGGTTGCGCTTGTATTCCCGTTTGCACACCGACAATGCCCAGCGAGAATTCAAGGGTGTATCTGTCGTCGATCACCCCATTGAAGCAGTGGGATCTGTTTTATCCGACATAGCCGCTTATCCCAAGTGGTTTTTCAGATGCCTTCAGGCCCAAAAAATTCCAACAAAAGATGCATCTGACTATAATTTTTTGCTGTATGTCGTCATTGACACACCATGGCCGTTTAGTGACCGGGATGCTGTCTACAGAGCGGTTACATCCATCGATTGTACAGCAGGGAAAATCGTCGTGCGTATCAAGGCCATAAAAACGCATCTGATGGCAGAGAGAAAAGCCTATGTTCGTATTACCGATTCCGATCTTCAATGGATTCTGGAGCGACTCACCCCCAGACAAACTCGAATCACGTTTATCAATCGCACCCACGCAGCAGGCCCCTGGGGTGATATCATCTCCGGTTCCGGAACCCGCGCCACGACGTTGCATTCACTTAAAAATTTAAAAATCCAACTGCGTCAGACTCATTCACACAGAG
This sequence comes from Desulfobacterales bacterium, assembly GCA_030066985.1. Lineage (NCBI taxonomy): Bacteria > Pseudomonadati > Thermodesulfobacteriota > Desulfobacteria > Desulfobacterales > Desulfobacterales bacterium. The sequence goes on along the minus strand of JASJAN010000022.1, from coordinate 13,904 downwards.
GAACCAGCAAAACGGGGCATGGTGCCTTTTCAAGAATCGTCATTCCAATATAGTCGACACGTCCGAGGCACATTTTTTCCGGCAGCTGGTGGCAGCCTAAAATAATCAAATCCACTGCCATGTCGCGCGCCATTTTGCACGTCATCAGGGCCGGATCCGCCGGTAAACACCTGAAAGTGACATTGTCATAATCGCCCAGCAGCGGCATGACCTTAGCTGTGTATTGCTCTTTGGCGTCGGCAATGGAGTCAAGCCGCCTGGGGTTATCTTCAGGCAGCTCACCCAAAGTAAAATCTAGGGCATGGAAAATGAGCAGCTCAGCGCCGTGTGCCTGGGCAAGTTCGACGCCTTTTAACAGCGCAAATTCAGACGCCGGCCCGAATTTTAATGCCATCAGGATTTGGTTAAACATGGCAGCCTCCTTTATGAATGGTCCATTCAGCCGAACTCAATCTAACGAAACCGGCAGGTTTACGCCCACATCTATTGCCGTTGAGTTGAACATGGTGATCTATAATTGCCAGAAACCGTCTGGGAACAAAAAAGGTGAAAAAGTACTGTCGATAGGATAATGTAATGAAAAAATGACGCTCGGGGCTGATTGAAATCTGCGATCCGTCGTGGGGTGAGGCTTAGAATGAAAATGTCAGTAAGCTCAATCTGGCGTTGCGAGACGTCCACGCATTCGATGGTCAGGCAGCGATGGGATCAGAATTTTTCTATCTGGCATTTAGCCCAACTTGTAACTTTTTTCATCATTTTTTGCAAGTCCAATATTGCTGGTCAAAAAATAGGGTTGAATAAATCAAATAAGCGATATAAATATAAATTCTGATGCCTTAGCAGAATTTGGCAAAAGGCATATATCGCAGACGGAGTGTATTGCCGGCGCAACTGAGGTATGCTTTATGCCATCGTTTTGGATTTAGCGTTCGCATTCGTTTAACAAACGCTGCTGCGGCTTTTCTCAGGCCCGTATGACAATTACCGCTTCCCAGGCATCATATCACCTCAAAGGGGGGATCGATCACATTGCAGGAACTCAAAACGCTCCAGAAAAAGCTGTCTCAATTGAGAAGTGAAAAAGCAGCCTTTCAAGCGCAAAGCCGGCTTTTGGAAAATTTTGTCTCTTTGGCACGCTCTTCCGGTAAAGAAGAAAAACTTATATCGATATTGCAGCAAACACTGGAAGTCTTCGTTGGTTTGACGGGCGCTGAAAAAGGGAGCCTTTTCTTGCTCAATCGCAATGGCATGGTCATCGAAAGCATTCTAACCCGTGCGGATGCAACACCGGAACAGCGTTCTCAACTCATCGGCCGCGTACTGGATAAAGGTCTTGCCGGTTGGGTTCGTCGGCATCGCCAGTTGGGGTTGATCGAGGATACCCAAGCAGATGATCGCTGGCTGGATCTGCCCGATCAGCCTTATTCGGTTCGATCTGCGTTGGCAGTCCCTATCCTCAGAGACGAAAAACTGCTGGGATTGTTGACCTTGCTGCATGCCCAAAAAGGTCATTTCAACCAGGAAACCGCAGAGTTGATGGAAATGACGGCCGGGCAAATTGCCATCGCTCTTGAAAATGCCAGGCTATACGCCAAATTGGAAAAATCCTATCATTCCCTCGAACGGGCTAAGGCGGCTATCGAAAGTTATTCAGATGCATTGGATGCCGAGCTTGAAAAAGGCAAAAAAATTCAGCGTGATTTTCTGCCAAATCAAATTCCGCAGGTGCCGGGCTGGGAAATCGGCACCTGTTTTAACCCGGCCAGGCAGGTCTCGGGTGATTTCTACGATGCTTTTTTACTTCCCGGAAACTTTCTTGGATTGGTAATTGCTGATGTGTGTGACAAAGGCGTGGGGTCGGCGCTGTACATGGCACTTTTTCGAAGTTTGATGCGGGTATTTTCGGGGCAAATCCGTCTGAGCGGCTGGTCTTCAGCTCAAAGCATTAAAACCGATCTTAACGGCAGTCAGGCTGATCTCAATCAGATGCTGCAAGCCGTATCCCTAACCAATGACTACATCTCATCAGAGCATGGACATGAGAACATGTTTGCCACCCTGTTCTTCGGCGTACTGAATCCAACATCCGGGGAGCTGTTATATATCAATGGCGGTCACGAGCCGCTATACATTATTGGACCGTCTGGTATCAAAGAAACCTTGAGCCCGGCAGGTCCCGCTATCGGTATTATGCCAGGAATACAATATAAGATCCGGCATTCCAAAATTGAGCCCGGCGATATTCTGATCGGTTATACCGATGGCGTGACCGAGGCACTCTCGCCCCGCAAGACCATGTTTTCCAAAGAAAGATTTCTGGCGCTTCTGGAACCCTGCCCCCCATCAGCCAGTGAACTGATTGATCGAATCAAAAGCGATTTATTCGATCACATCGATAATGCACCTCAATTTGATGACATCACCATGATCGCTGTCCATCGTCAGCCCATTTAACAGTTTTGCCAAGTTGGTTTTTCTTTGTTCAAAAAGGCATTGATTCCGTTTTGGGCATCAACCGCCTCTAAATTCATGGTGATGGTGTGTTTGGCATAATGCAGGGCATTGTTGTCAGCCTGGTCGACCTGCGCATAAAATCCCTGTTTGCCTATCGACAGCACAAAGCGACTGGCTTCTGCGATTTGATTGGCCAGTTCTTCTGTTTCGGCCGTTAAATTCTCTTTTGTGACCACATGATTCACCAACCCCAGGTCTTTGGCCTCAGTGGCTGAAAAAAAACGTCCGGTCAGCAGCATTTCCATTGCGGCCTTGCGTCCAATTGCCCGGGTAATGGCCACCATCGGAGTGGTGCAAAACAGCCCGATTTTAACACCTGGAGTGGCAAACTGCGCATCTTCAGAGACAACTGCCAGGTCACACCAGGCTACCAGCTGACATCCGGCTGCAGTGGCAATGCCATGGACTTGGGCAATCACCGGCTGGGGTACTTCATGAATCATTTGCATCATTCGGCTGCATTCGTCAAAAATAGATTTATACTCTTTGATTCCCTTACCGACCATTTCTTCAAGGTAATGACCGGCACAGAAATTTTTACCGGCTGCACGAATGATGATCACTTTAATGGACTCATCCTCGGAAAAAGCCTGCAGCACCGCCATAATTTCGCCAATCATCTGGCGTGATAACGCATTAATCTTTTTTGGATTGTTTAATGTCAAGATGCCCAGCGGTCCTTTGGTTGCGGTCAACACCTGTGGTTGTGTCATGCCTTTGCTCCTTTACTTTTAGATATGTTGGTATGCTCTAGTTCATATTCAAGCGTACTGCTGGCGTTAAGGTCAATATTATTCGCAATAAAAAATATCGATTTTCATATAAATATTAATAAAATAGTAAAATTTATTAAACTAATAGATTAATTATTTGGGAGGCTTTTGAAATGCATGAATGACAACTTAGCACTCTACACAAACAACTGTCTAAGGTTGTGCCTTAAATACCTGGGTTTGGGGATGAAACGCCTGCCAGGCAAACCAATAGGCATAGGTTGCCACAATCGGATCACCGCGTTGGTTGAGAACGGACACCACTTCACCAGTCGAATGGACGTGGATTTCAATGGTTTCACCAGCCAGTTGATCTTTATACGTTCCAGGGTTGTTGCGCAACCACTTTAGGAGATAGGCCTTGGCCACTTGATTGATTTGGATGCCGAGAACGAGTTCCTTAGCTGGCAAATCCTTGCGCACATTTCCCACCGGAAACATCACGCCGGCGACGCGGTAGTAGCCTTTATACGGATCAATGGTATAATTGCGATCGTAGCCCGTATCGTCTGAAAGCACAAGCGTATCTGTATTTCGCTTGCGCCAGGTTTGCCAGCTGACCCGGGTGGACGGTATCTTTTCCAGTTTTTGGCCGGCCAGCGTACCGGAGACGGCTTTTTGCATCAGCTGAGACCAGAGACTTTCGGTCTGATGATCGTAAAGCAGGACGTTGCTTTTGTACAATCGGCCGGATACGCCAAAGGTATATTCCCGGTCTTGAACTGTGCGGGAGTACACGACTCCCGTTTGGGTGAGCGGTCAGAAGGTCACTGCAATGGGCTTGCCATTAATGGTGTCATTGACGACTTCATGCCAATTGAGGATGTTGATGGGATAAGCCCGCGCTTGACCATCAATCCTGACACCGATGACCTGATCCGTATGCTGAAGATAGGTGGCTTTATCCGGCGGGATAAAATGCGGCTTCAAAATAGCCGGGATGCCATCTTTGGGTGGACCACCGGCTAATATCTCTTCTTGCGGCACAATTGCATTATCCAGCTTAAATCCCGTCAGAGCAACGAATGCGAACACCAAACCGATGCCTACCCATGTTGTTTTCATAACAGCAGCTCCTCTCGCTTAATCGCCAACAGCGTGTTCGTGCAGAATGGGTAAGATAATAGCGACTTCTGATTAATTTTTATGCAAGATTCAGGTAATCAGTCGGTGAGATGTCTGACTCCTTACACGTGATGCGTTGAGGCCGTATCGGGAATTGCGAAACCGGATGGTTGGCAGCTCAGCACATGATATCAGAACGCGGTGCGAAAACGGCGAATGCTGGATGGATGCAAAAAAATCACCTCAAGCCTTTGCGCCAACTTGAGGTGACGTTTAATGCATTAATCAGTAAAACGTTTCAAGGCTGATGGGCTGTCAGATACGCATTGCGCCAGACGGCATCTGAAGTCGATCGACTTAAATCTTGCCGGAACGACCGTCATCGCAGGGTTCATCAAAATCATCAAAGCGGGAATGCTCTGCGGTAGAGCTCAATCCACAGGCTTTCAATTCTTCGGCAGTTTTCATGGCACTGCCACAGCATTCAGGTGTTTCGGACGCCTCTGCTTTGACTTCCATCGTATTTCCACAATTTTCACATTCATAAACTTGCATGTCTGCCATAGAATCCTCCATGTATTTCAGATAAGGTCATCGGTTTTTTTATAATGTCACCCGTAAAATAATGGATATAACCGTTAGTGTCAACCCGGGCATTATTGGAAGTGAATCTTTGGGTGTCAACCGATAATGCCGACAACCGCTCCGGTCATAGACGTTGCCAAGGTACCGGCAATGATAGATCGCAGGCCTAACGCAACGATTTCAGAACGTCGATCAGGGGCCATGGTCCCCAGACCACCGATCATAATCCCTAGGCTGCCCGGATTGGCAAATCCGCACATGGCGTAAGTCATAATTAACAGGCTTTTGGGGCTTAATGCCTCTGGCGAAAGACGACTCAGATCGATATAGGCCAACAATTCGTTTAAGATTGTTTTGGTTCCCATTAACGCCCCGGCTGTAGTGGCTTCACTCCAGGGAATCCCCATCAACCAGACCATCGGTGCCATGATGATACCCATTATGCGTTGTAGGGTAACCGGTGCGCCGCCCATATCGGGCAAAAGCCCTAAAATCAAATTGACCAGATAGACCAGCGCCACCAATACCACGAGCATGGCAATGATATTCAGCAGCAAGTCGATTCCCTGCAATGTTCCTTGGGTGACGGCATCCATTGGGCTGGATGCCGGTTCCGGAGCGCTTAATTGGCCAGCGGTAGGCGTTTTGGTTTCCGGTACCATGATTTTAGAGATCGTCACCGCAGCCGGCACACTGATAATGGAGGCTGTCAGAATATGCCCCATCACATCCGGGATTTTGTCGCTTAAAATACTGGCGTATAATACCATGACGGTTCCGGCAATGGTGGCCATGCCGCAGGTCATCAAAGTGAAGATTTCGCTGCGGGTCATCTCTTTTAAATACGGCCGAATAAAAAGTGGCGATTCGATCATCCCGACAAAGATGTTGGCCGAAACCCCCACCCCTTCGGCCCCCCCTACCCGCATTGTTTTTTGTAACGCCCAGGAGAATGCTTTAACGACGACCGGCAAGACTTTCCAATAAAACAACAAAGCCGATAACGCACTCATCAACAGAATGAGCGGTAGGGCTCGAAATGCTAAAATAAAGCTCGCACCTGGAAACTTTTCAGCAAAGGGTAAATCGGCGCCTCCCAGGTAGCCGAAAACAAAAGATGTTCCTTCTGTTGTGGCGGCTTGCAAGGACAACACCAACCGATTCAACACTAGAAAAAATTCCCTGAAGATCGGCAACTTCAGTAGAATAATCCCAACAGCCAATTGTATGATGATGCCAACGATTGGAATCTTGATGCTCACCTGCTTACGGTTTTCACTCAAACACCAGGCAATGCCGGCAAAAACCAATAATCCTGCGATACTCTGGATGACCATAGGTTCAGTTAATCCTTTCGATAAGATATCACAGAAAAAAACCTATAATTGCGAAACTTGCTGGGTTGCGTATTATGTTGAGAATCTAAGTGAGGGCACCGGATGAGTGTTGTCGATGATCTTCGGTTGGCAACATAACAAAACGGTCAGGGGTTGTCCATACCGAAAGACACTGTGATGACAGTCGCTTATACGCTTGCAGGCCTTTAGGCCTTGACAACCGCCAGCACTTCACCCATAAGAGCCTTATGTCCATTTTTGTCAAAACAGTCGCCGGAATCATTGCCTGTTACGGGGTGTATTGTGTTTTGCTTTTCCTGCTGCAGCGGTCGATACTATTCCCACGCAACCAGATACCGACGCCCCCCCATACCGATATAGAGCGCGTTTTGCCGGGTACAAAAAAATTATGGTTGCATACCGACAGGGCCCGTGCGGAAGCATGGTTTTTACCGCCCCGTGCTAATCCAGAGTCATCGCCGGCTCCGGCTGTCATCTTTGCCCATGGCAATGGTGAGCTGATTGATTACTGGCCGCAGATGCTGCAAGAATTCAGTCGGATGGGCGTTGGTCTGTTTTTGGTGGAATATCCGGGATACGGGCGCTCCAGTGGTGTGCCAACGCAAAAAAGCATCACTGAAACTTTTGTAGCGGCTTATGACATGTTGATCACCCAAAAAGGGGTGGACCCCAAGCGCATTTTATTATTGGGCCGGTCTGTCGGCTGCGGTGCGATTTGCGCTTTGGCTCTCAAAAGGCCTGCTGCGGCGCTTATATTGATGTCGACCTTTACGAGCGTTCAATCCATGGCGTCAAAATTTTTAGTGCCACCTTTTCTGGTACGGGATCCGTTTGATAATCTTACCGTTATTCAACAATACCAAGGGCCGGTGATGTTGATCCACGGTCGTCATGACAGTATTATCCCCTTTGACCATAGCGCACGTTTACACAAAGCCGCTACCAACAGTATCCTGATACCCTATGACGCCGGGCATAATGATTGCCCGCCGGATTGGCATCAATTCTGGAAGGATGTCACTGTATTTCTGGTGGAAAACAACCTGCTCAAGAATACAGTTGGCATTTGGAAAAGCGTCCGTTAAGGTGTCGGCGTCAAACGATTATTTCTGACCGATGGCAATCATGCGATTGTTCATAAATCCGTAATCACCATCGGCTTCATAGGGTGAAAAATCGGTATGAATGCGAATGTGGCCAAACCCGCTTCCTGACAACAAATCGGATAAAGCGGTGGCATCATACATTCGAATGGCATAATTTTGATCGCGAATAAGCCCTTCTGTCTTACTCAGAACAATTTCACGGGCACAAATGAAGGGTGCTTGTATTTCCCGCTGGCGACAGACCACGACATTGTCATCGATTTCATGCCAGGCATTAGGCGTGAAAGAGGATTGCACCGCATCGCCATTGGCCACATCTACTAGAATCCAGCCACCCCTTCGAAGCACCCGATAGGCTTCGGAGATGATTTTGGCATCTGCCCCTTCTTCCTGAATGTATCCCAATGAGTTGCCCATGATGATGACATGGTTATACTGTTCCGATGCGATATCCATCTGACGCGCATCACCGCAGATAAACTCCATCTCCAGATTATTTTGACTAGCATTGTCTTGGGCGATATGGATCAATTTTTCAGAATAGTCCAGAAGCGTACAAGCCGTATTTCCCCGGCGGCTGAGCTCCAAGCTGTGACGTCCGTGACCCCCACACAAATCCAATAATTTATGGCCGTCTTGAATGGGTAACAACTGGCAAATAAGATCCACTTCCCGCTGAGTCACCTTACGGTCACACACTGAGCGCGCATCTGTTAACAGATAAACCTCGTCGAAGAGGGTCTTCCACCATCCTGGATCAACCGTTATGCTCATGTGTTCCTTTTCAGACGGTTATTGCGATCATAATGTGGTTGCAAACTATGGCTTGTCATAGGTTTCAGTGTTATGGCCTCTGGCTTCTTGCTTCTAGCGTCTCGCGAGAAACTGGGAATCGGCTGCCAGCCTGCGACGAGCTCAGCCGAGTCGAGGCCAGTAGCCAGCAGCGAGAGGCCAGAGGCTTGACAGCTATGAACTTTAAACCTTGGAACCACAAATTTGACACGACTTATGAAGATTATTTACGAGCATCCGGTGCGGACCCAAAATTAAACAAGCCATCAGAGGCAATGATGGCCGCCGAGCCTTTCCATGGCTGTAAACTTGCAATATCGAGTTCCTCTCTTTCAATTTTGACCAGATCGTCCAACTGCCCAGCCAACCACATCTTTTCCAGCAACAGGCAATCGGCCCACAATTTTTTACCGTATGCCTGCAGGGCCTGTAGTTGCGCCTCAGTGATCAGGCGCGGCCTGAGTGCCACCCGTATGGGGCCCAGCAGATAAGTAAACGCCATGTCGGTTGCCATTTGATTCCGGTCTTCGATAATGGACAGCAGTTCAGCCGGATCCATTTGCAAAATGGCTTCATTGATGTGGGCAACTGCATCCTGCACGCTGGTTTGCGAACGAAGTAGTGCCAAGGGTTGAAATCCGCCGCCACTGCCCACATTGGTGGGCACCCCTCCAAAGCGACCCACAAATCCGAACATTCCCTGAGGTCCCACCAGACAGCGAAAGTCGGTTTGAACCCGTTCCAGAGAGACGGCATCGTTATCCAGATAGGGGATATCCTCTGCCCAAAGGTTCAGCGGAATTTTATGCTGGACGATATAGTTGCCCTCACTTAGCGCCAGATCGATGGCCGCTTCGACATCGGTATTCACTGCACCCACCCGGACGCCGTGTCCGGAATAGCCCCTCTCGGGTTTGAGCACCAGCTGGTCCCAATTATGACGGGTCCAGGAAATCAGATCGTCGATGGCGCTGCCATCAGGCCCATCGGTGCTGCGGGGGTAAAACTGACGGGTCCATGGCGTGCGCGCCACGATTTCTTGGTGGAAATCTTGCGCATGCCGGCCGGTGACGAGTTCAAACATACTTTTGACGTTAAAGGGTTCAGTACCACGCGGGTTGATCACACGATGCTCTTTGACCGCCTGCAACACCGGGGTTAAATCGTGTTGGCGGTGTAAGGCCAGCAAAACATCGGTATTAAAATCCATAAATATAATGGATACCGGCTGTCCCTGCCAGCAAACAGCGCCTTTTTTGATTTCAAGCTCTTCAGGTGCCATCAACGCAGCAGTGATGCCATCGACGGCACTGAGGCCATCGGCCAGGTTACGATTTTCGGTGACATCTTCAAGTGTCTCCGCTTCTGCAACCACGGCGATCAAACCCGGATTTTGTCCGGCACGGGCAGTGTGCGCAGCTATCAACATTTTGGCAAAACCGTCTACCGGGCAAAAAAGTGGATGGTCAAAATCCAGTTCAACTTCAAATTTTAAAATTCGGGTAAGCTTCTGCCAGACGGCTTTGCCGATAATTTGGGTGGTTTTCTGATAATCCCAGCCGCCGGGGCTCCCGAGATTCCATTCCGAGTGATATCCTTGAAATAGGTCCAAACCAGATTCCTTTTTGTTTAATGTAATGATGTGCCCCTGCACCCTGGGAAAGATCCGGGCCAAAAACGATTGAGTCGCTTAACAAGATTTAATGGCGACCAGGGAAGCCAGACAAGTGGCGCCATCATCAGTTTGTTTATCAGCTTCACGATACAGTAAGATATTCAGTGATAGAAATGCATGCAACAATTCATTTGGACGTAAATAATAATCCGCATGATCTTTTGGGTTTGTAATGTTTTTTTCCAGAAAGGTTTCAAAAATAAGAACCCCTCCTGGGGCAAGCCCCGCTTTGATATATGGAAATAATCGTCGGTTGAGGAATTTAATATTGACGATTAGATCGTAGTGATTGGAGCGAATGTCATATGTGTCAAGATCAGCACAAATGCTGTTGATGCGTCGGTGCTGACCGGAAAACAAAGACAGCCCCGCATCTGCGATGTCAATCGCATCGACCATGAATCCTAGATCGGCAAGAAAAATGGCGTTGCGGCCATTGCCGGCAGCAATATCCAAGGCTTTTTTGCCGCGGGCCAGTATTGCATATTTTTTAACGATCGCTGATGGCACCTGGGGGTATTGTTCAATTTGATAACGCGCATTCCATTTTAAGCGGTCCTTAAGCATGGGTCTGCCATTATGGGTATGGTATTTAAAAAGCTGTCAGCCTTGATCGTCGAATGCCGTGATTCATAAATTGAAATGTTGGTTTTCGTCAAGAAAAGATTCTCTTATCAGAAAGCCAAGTGCACAGCGCCGATGTGTTTTCCATTCTTGACCCTGATGTGGCTGAATGTTATTCACATCCAACGAATCGCTTTTTGCGAAAATAGACTCACATGACAAAAAGCCTCCAGGAAACCTTCCTGAAGGCTTTGGGGGTGGTGCGCCCGGCAGGATTCGAACCTGCGACCTACGGATTCGTAGTCCGGCGCTCTATCCGGACTGAGCTACGGGCGCATTTTTAGTTGAATAAATGTGAGCTTGTTAATAGGCCATACACTGCCGATTGTCAATCCATTAATGTGTCTGGGGACTGAACGCACTCGGCATTCGCTACAGGATGTATGATAGATGGACAATAAACATCTTGCCTGGATGAAAATGGCGCTTGGCGAGGCGCATAAGGCCCGCCAAAAGCAGGAGGTTCCAATTGGTGCAGTGCTGGTATCTGAAAATAGTGAACTCCTCTCAGCGGCGCACAACCAAACCATTACGCGCCAAGATCCAACCGCCCACGCTGAAATACTGGCTCTGCGTCAAGCGGCAGCTAAGGTCGGCAATTACAGATTGTTAAATACAACACTTTATGTTACGGTCGAGCCCTGTCCGATGTGCATGGGTGCCGCTATCCATGCCAGAGTTTCCCAGGTTGTATTCGGTACCCGTGATCCGAAATGGGGAGCGGCTGGATCATTGTATCACTTCGGTGCTGACCAGCGCTTTAATCACCAACTGGCCGTTATCAGCGGCATCTACGAAGATGAATGCACACAATTGATGCATGACTTTTTTCGAGCAAAGCGTAAATAATGCTTGTTCACAATTCTTACACAGCGTAAAAAAGCTAAACATTGCGCTTTTCGATGATATTAATCTGGCATGGATGGTTCAACAATATTCAATTTTGTTATGGGTCAAGCAAGACTCAGAGACTGGACAAAAGTGGAAATATTTAAAGCTTTCAAAGGAGAAACTTGTGGCTAATGTTGTGATCGTCGGAACCCAATGGGGGGATGAAGGCAAAGGAAAAATAGTTGATCTTTTGGCCGAATATGCTGATGTTGTTGTTCGATTTCAGGGCGGCAACAATGCGGGACACACCATGGTCGTTGGTGATGAGCAACTGATCACGCATCTGGTGCCATCCGGCATCCTGCAGCAAAAGGTCTGTGTGATCGGCAATGGTGTTGTGGTGGATCCATCAGTGCTGATTGAAGAACTGGATCATCTAGAAAGCCGCAATGTTGATGTTGGCCCAGAGCGATTAAAAATCAGCGAAAGAGCTCATCTGATTATGCCCTATCACAAAGCGGTCGACCATGCCCGCGAAAAATTTAAAGGCGATAAAAAAATCGGCACAACTGGCCGCGGCATCGGGCCAGCTTATGAAGATAAATCCACACGCAGGGGTATCCGCTTTGTTGATTTACTGGACACAGATGAGTTTACCGACAAAGTCAAAACCATCCTTGATGAGAAAAATTTTTATTTGAAACGCTATCTATCTGCCGATCCACTGGACGAGGCCCAGATTATCGATGAATACGCATCCTATTCACAAAAATTAGCCCCCTATGTCACCAACATTTCAATCGTCATCGATACAGCTGTCAAAAGTGGACAGCAAGTCCTTTTTGAGGGGGCCCAGGGCACTCACCTGGATATCGATCACGGCACCTATCCTTTTGTCACCTCTTCCAACACGCTGGCCGGCAATGCCTGCTGCGGAGCCGGTATTGGCCCGCGGGCGATTACCGATGTCATCGGTATTGTCAAAGCCTATACAACCCGAGTCGGCAAAGGACCTTTTCCAGCTGAGTTATTCGACGACGTCGGTGATCGGATTCAGGAAATCGGTGCGGAATTTGGCGCAACGACCGGTCGACGACGCCGGTGTGGATGGCTTGACACTGTCATCCTCAGAAACTCGGTGCGTCTGAATGGCCTCACCGGCCTAACGGTAACCAAACTGGATGTCCTCGGCGGGCTGGATAAATTGAAAATATGTACCGGCTATGAATATCAGAATGAAATACTCAAAGATTTTCCGGCCAGCCTCAAGATTCTGGCCGAATGTAAACCGGTGTACGAAACTTTGCCGGGCTGGCAAGAGGACATATCCGAAATCAAGGAGATAAACGGGCTGCCCGTTAATGTCAGAAATTATCTCAACCGGATTGAAGAGCTGACGGAAACCCCCATCCAAATCGTATCCGTGGGCCCGGAAAGATATCAGACCATCGTGCGCACAAATCCCTTTATTTAGCGCATAAGCTCTTGGGGAAGGATTCAGGGGCGCTTAAAGCGGGTTGCTTGCGACAGTCTGTGCCGGCACATCAGGGACTAGTTGGACGATCCGATCCAGCGTCTTGCCCATCGCTTTTTATTTTTTTCTTTCTCCTGCTGATTCCCAGCGCACCCGCAATGCCCACGGCCAGCAACACTAGAAGGGTTTCCGTTGAAATAGGGGCAGCAGTCCACCAATTTCGGTTATTTGGGGACTCCTGTGTATCATTAGTCGATGAAAGCATTGTGCCCTGGTTGGAGAACGGTCCAAACACCAAAAAGACAATGCTAATCAAACCCGCGGCTGTCACTATGATCGTGTTTTTATAGTTCATTGCCTTATGGTTTGTGTAAGGCAGCCAATCAAAGAAAATGGAACCTATCCTTTATTCTGTTTATGCCTGCTCAGGCTGGAAATTCTGGCCGCAGAACTTGATTTTGCTCTTCCGCTATCTTTTTTTGCTTTTGTGCTGATGATGGTACTTTTGAAATCACCAAAGCTGTCTATCAACTGCCAGCGTTTATCCAGATTGTCCTTGAGCATCTGAAAAAGTTCTACGACAATATCGTCTCTTTCTGTTCGTTTTTGACTGTAGAAATCCAATCTCTTGTTAAAGTCACCTATTTTATCTTCCAGACGCTCGATCTTTTCTTCCAGCAGGGCCATATACTCATGGGCGATCGGTGGTCCAGGAGTTGATCCTGCCGTAGGAACAGGCGATACCGGAGAAGCGCTCGGTTTGGCATCATAACCTGTAAAAGTGCCAAGCGTTTTAAGCTCTTCATAGACGTTGTCCAATATGGAAATTGAGATGGTTTTAAGCTCATCTGCGAAACCATACACCAAGGTTGAGTCGCATAAGACATTAATCAATCTGGGGATACCGCGGGCATAGACGGCTATTCTATCAATCGTATCTGCAGGAAAAATGTCAAAACGACTGCCGCCGCCGATTTCCAATCGGTGATTGATATATTGTTTGACTTCATTTTTTTTAAGGCCTTTAAGATGGCACTGGACGGTGACACGCTGCACGATTTGTTTAAGATTGCCCTGCTGTAATTTAAAGCGTAATTCGGGCTG